>NZ_JBRREH010000043.1:0-39831 GCF_056760175.1 Stenotrophomonas sp. STEN021
GCTGCGGGGGGGGGGTGTGTTTTTTGGGGGGCGCCGTCCCCGCCGCCCCGCGCGCCCCCCCCCCCGCCGCGGCCCCCCCCCCCCCCCCGCTCCCACAAGAGCCGGCCTTCGCACCCTCAAGCTGTCCGCCAGCTGACCAAACACACGCACTCTGCTTGCCGAACGCGCAAATAACAGGCGCACTGCAGCCACGGGACGCAAACCAGCAACCCCGTCCCGTGTCATCGCGCGTTGTTCTCTGTCACACGCCCACGCATGGAGGTGGTACATGGTCCGCACGCAACAACGCAGTCCGTCCCTACACGTAGAACCCTCGCGCATCCTCGCTTACAGCACGGCTCTGGCGCTGCACGCATTTGCCTTGGGCTTGTTGTTGATTCCGCTATCACAGGTACCGATCCACAACGAAACGGTGCGTGAGCGTTGGCTGGTCCCCGACGTCAAACCCATCGTCCCCAACCCGCCTACACCGCCGGTCGATGCACCGGTGACACACACTCCGTCACCGCCGCGGCAACCGGCGCTGGCAGCACCGGTGGACAACGCTCCAATGCCGGTTTTCGCCACCGAGGCGGTGGTCACTGCGCCGGTGGACGTGGCACCAGCTATCGACAACAGTCCGACCATCGATCCAGTCGGCCCATCCACCCCACTGCAAGGCGTGCAGTTGCGCTACCTCAATGCCCCGGCACCAGGTTATCCGCGCGATGCCCTGCTCGCCGGTGCGCAGGGCACGGTGACGTTGCGGGTGCTGGTCGACGTTGACGGCTCCCCGCTGGAAGTCAGCGTCCAACACAGCAGCGGAAACCGTAGTCTGGACAACGCCGCCCGCAGCCAGGTACTGCGTCGCTGGAAGTTCCAACCTGCCACGGACGGCGGTCGTCCAGTGCAGGCTTATGGCCTGATCCCGGTCGATTTCAAACTTGGCTGAACAGGGCTGATGCCCGGCCATGGCAGCGGTTTTCAACCGCTGCCATGGGAATCACCAAGCTGTCTGTGGCCATTAATGATTATTTCACTGCCTCATCACCCATGAGAAACCTAGATTCGCGGCCGTCGATGTTCTTTGGCCGCGATGTGGCGGCCTTCTTGCCGCTGTTCCCTGGAGAGAGACTGTGAAACATCTGACCTACCCCCGCAGCAACCGCCTGAGCGACGCCATAACTGGCAACCTATCCCGCCTGCTTCTGGTTCCATTGACCCTGGTGGCAGTCACACCGCTGGCCATGGCCCAGGACGAGAAGGCCACCAACCTGGACCGCATAACCGTTACCGGCTCCAACATCCCACGCGCCACCACCGAAACCGCCTCGCCGGTGCAGGTCATCACCCGCCAGGAAATCGACCGTACCGGCAAGGCCACCATCGCCGAATACCTGCAGACCCTGACCAGTGACGGCGCCGGCTCCATTCCCAAGAGTTTCGGCACCGGTTTTGCCGGCGGCGGCTCCGGCATCTCGTTGCGCGGCCTGGGCGCGGCTTCGACCCTGGTCCTGCTCAACGGTCGTCGCATGGCGCCGTACGGTCTGGCCGATGATGGCCAGAAGGTCTTCACCGACCTGAGCGTCATCCCGATGGATGCGGTCGAGCGCGTCGAAGTGCTGAAGGATGGCGCTTCGGCCATCTACGGCTCCGACGCCATCGCAGGCGTCGTCAACATCATCCTGCGCCGCGACTTCACCGGCGCCATACTCAAAGCCTCCTACGGCACCTCCGGTGACAGTGATGGCAATGCGCGCAAGGCCTCACTGACCGCTGGCATTGGCGATCTTGACACTGATGGTTACAACGCATTTGTCAGCATCGATCTCAGCAAGACCGACGACATCCGCATTTCCGACCGTCGCAACCGCAAGTGGATCGGCAATGGCGACCTGAGTCCATACGGTTTTGATCGTGTCTCGGGCGGCCAGTTCTTCCCACTCAACGGCGCCATCACCTCCAACGGCACCGTCGCCGGCAGTTCGCCGGCAGGCAGCATCCGCGACCCGGCAACCGGCCGCTACCAGTCCCTGCCTGGCTGCTCGCAGTTCTCCAACATCAGTCCTCCCGACGTTGGCGGTGGCTGCCTGTGGCAGACCCAGGACTTCCGCAGCCTGAGCCCGAGCGAGGAGTTCGGCAACCTGTTTGCACGCGGCACCTTCGCGCTGTCGGATCACTTCGAGATGTACGGCGAGTTTGGCTACTCGAAGAAAAAGAACGTGTTCTACAACACCCCAAGCGGCGTCTCCGGCTCGTGGGGTTACCCTGGCGGCCCGGTCAATGCCAGCAGCGGCAGCGGTGCAACGGTGCTGGGCGCAGCTCACCCTGACAACCCATTGGGCGTGGACGCACGCCTGCGCTACGCGGCGTTCGACGTAGGCCCACGCGTCACCCGAAACACCAACGAGTTCACCCGCTTCCTGGTTGGGGTGAAAGGCACCGCAGGCGAATGGGATATCGATACCGCCTACCTGCACTCGGCAACCCAGCTGGTCAACGAGCGCACCGGCTTCCTGCGTTACAGCCATGTACGCACGGCATTGACCGACCCGAACAGCCCGGTGGGCTGGTGGCATATCGGTGCGAACGCAGGACAGAACTCGAAGGCGTTGTACGACTACATCTCCCCGACCATCCACGCCAATGCGTCCACCACGCTGGACATGATCGACTTCAAGGCCTCACGCAGCCTCGCCGACCTGGCCGGCGGTCCGCTGGGGCTCGCCTTTGGCGCCGAGTACCGACGCCAGAAAGCCAATCTGGACCCGCAGACCTATACCGACCTGGGTGACATCATCGGTCTGGGCTATTCGGCCTATAAGGGCACCGAGGAAGTTGCCGTGGCGTACACGGAAGTGGTCGCCCCCGTGCTGAAGTCGCTGGAACTGTCCGGTGCCCTGCGCGTTGACAAGTACAAGGGCGGCGACACCGCGACCACACCCAAAGTCGGCCTGAAATGGACCCCGGCCGAGTGGATTGCCCTGCGTGCCACCTATGCCGAAGGCTTCCGCGCTCCCGGCCCGGCCGAAGCCGGCGACGGCGGCCTGGCGGCCTTCAGCACCGCACGTGATCCAGTGCGCTGCCCTGGCGGCACCCCTGCACCTGGCGCGACGGCGGCGGATTGTGCAGTCAGCTTGGCCATCATCACCTCGGCCAACCCGGCATTGAAGCCTGAGAAGTCCAAGAGCTATACCCTGGGCCTGGTATTGGACCCGACCTCGAGCACGACACTGACCTTCGATGCTTGGCAGATCAAGCGTACCAACGAGATCAATCAGGGTGATACCGACCTGGCCCTGGCTGCCGGCCGCGGCATCCGCTCGGACAATGATCTGCCAGGCATCCCCAACAGCGGCAGCCTGCTTGCCGTCAGCGTTGACTACATCAACTCCGCAGCCACCACCGTGCGTGGTTTCGACTTCGATATCCGCCAGCGTGTGGCGCTGGGCAATTACGGCAAACTGCTGATGGACTTGCAGTGGACCCGCATCAATTCGTTCGAGCGCGATGATGGCACCGGCACCGTGTTCCAGTACGCCGGCACGCACGGCAATTGCGATGTCACCAACTGCATCGGCACCCCGAAGGATCGCCTGAACTTCGGCCTGACCTGGGACATGGACCGTTTCAGCATCAGCAGCATCGCCAACTACATTGGCAGCATGGATAACGTCGCCTTTGAAGGTGACAGCTGTGCCAATCACTATGTCGATGGTTCCGACGCACCGCGCGGTTGCAAACTGCGCTCGTTCTACACCATTGACCTGTCTGGTCGCTGGCGCGCCACCGAAGCGTTCGAAATCTTCGGCTCGGTACAGAACCTGACCGACCGCATCGCCCCGCTGGACCCGTTGACCTATGGCGCGGTCAACTACAACCCGCTGCATTACAGCGGCGCCGTCGGCCGTTACTACACGCTGGGTGCCAAGTACACGTTCAAGTGATGCCCCCGGCCCCGGCGCGAGCGCGCCGGGGCGGTTTGAGCGACAGACAAAAAAAAGACCCGCATCTCGCGATGCGGGTCTTCAATCAGATCTTGGCGCCCGAAGTTGGACTCGAACCAACGACCCCCTGATTAACAGTCAAGTGCTCTAACCGGCTGAGCTATTCGGGCGGGGAGGCGCATTCTATACGTTAATTACGCGCGATGGTAGGGGTGATTGGCCAACATCGCTGCTGCGCGGTACAACTGCTCGGCCACGACCAGCCGAACCAGCATATGCGGCAAGGTCAGCGGGCCTATCGACCACTTCTCATCGGCCACCGCGGATACTTCAGCAGCGTGCCCTTCCGGGCCACCGATCAGGAACGCCAGATCACGCCCCTGCGTGCGCCAGTGCTCCAGCCGCTGCGCCAGCTGCTCGGAACTGAGTTGCCGGCCTGGCACGTCCAGCGCCACCACATAGGGGTTCTTGGGCAGCGCGGCCAATACCCGTTTGCCTTCGTCCTCGATCGCGCGTTTGGGATCGCGCCCCTTGCCGCGCAGGCCCGGCTCGATTTCGACCAGCTCCAGCGGCAACCAATGCGACAGCCGCTTCTGGTACTCGGCAAAACCCTGCGCTACCCACGACGGCGCACGTTCGCCGGTGGCGATCAATCTGGCTTTCATGCGCGACCTCCTGACAAGCTGCACAAACGAAGACGGCGCCCTGCGGCGCCGTCACAGAAGCTGCGGCCTTCAGGCTCAGCCAGCATCCTGCTCGTCTTCGTCGTCATAGGCCGAGCGCGGCTGGTCGCCGACGGTCCACAGGCGCTCCAGTGCATACAGCTCGCGTACGCGCGGCAGCATGACATGGACGATGACATCACCCAGGTCGACCAGCACCCACTCGGCTTCGCGCTCGCCTTCCACACCCAGCGGCATCACGCCCAGGTTCTTGGCAAAGCGCACCACCTCCTCGCCGATCGACTTGACGTGACGGGTGGAGGTGCCGGAGACCACCACCATGTAATCAGCCACGCTGGACTTGCCACGCACATCGAGCTCGACGGCATCCCGGGCCTTGATCTCCTCAAGGGCGGAGTGAACGGACGCCAGCAGGGCCGGTACGGAGGGTGCCGGGCTGGGCATTTGGGTCTTGATGACTTGGGCTTCGGTGGTCAAAGCAGCAGAACTCGATGAATTAAGGGGAACGATTATAGAGAACATGCCCGCTGCCGGCATTCACGCCGACGCGGCACTGCCGTACAGGCCTTGCGCAAGGATGTACCCGGCCACTGCCGAAGGCAACAAATCCTGCCATTGCCCGCCACTGGCGATGGCCTGCCGTACTTCGGTGGCGGACTCGGCATGCAGCGGCTGCCGCAGCCGCCAGACCCGGCCTGCCGGGCTGGTGGTCAGGCTTTCAGCCGAACCGGCCCAGGCCGCGTCCAGTCGTTGTGCAAGTTCCACTGGCAGATCGCCGTCCAGGCCGCTGCCCGGGCGCTCGGCAACCACGATGTGCGCCAGATCGAGCAGGTGTTCCCATTCATGCCAACTGGGCAGGCCAAGCAGGCTGTCAGCGCCCATCAACATGGCCAGCGGCCGTCGCGGGCCGATCTGCGCGCGGATGTCCCGCAGGGTGTCCACCGTCCACGACGGCACGCCGGGCTGCTGCGCAGCGCGCTGCAGTTCGCGGGTATCCACCAGCAGACCGGGCTCGCCCGCCACTGCCAGCGCCAACATGTGTGCACGCTGCGCGGCGTTGGCACCAGGCGGCGCACGGTGCGGCGGATCTGCCGCCGGCATCAGGTGCACCGGCACCTGCAGCTCGGCCGCAGCACAGCGTGCAATGGCCAGGTGGCCGTTATGGACCGGATCGAAGGTGCCGCCGTACAGCAGCCACAGGCTGTCGTCCGCGGCAGCGTCTGCCGGCGACAGCCCGGCACGGCTCATTCAGCGCACACCACGGACAAGCAGGCGCACTGCGCGGGCTTCGGCCAGCGCGACCAACAGGCGCTCCAGGGCCAGCCATGGATCGCCTTCCGCCCGCCCCTTGGCCATGCGGTCAACCTGCGAGGCCTCGGCGACAAAGCGCTCCCAGCGGCGCGGATCGGGGTGACGCTGCAAGGCACGCTTGAACGGTGCCTGGCGCGACTCCCAGATGCCCTTGGACTTCATTTCCGCGGCCAGGTTGCCGCCACTGGCCTGCACCCGCGCCAGCCCCGCGGTGATCAGCAGCTCACGGATCAGGATAGGCATCAATGCAGCCACCGCCTCGCCTTCGGCGCGCAGGCCAGCCACCATCCGCAGCACGGCGGGGGCCTGCCCGGAGAATGCCGCCTCACTCAGCCTGAAGACGTCGTAGCGCGCAGCATCGGCAACCAGCGACTCCATCCTGGCAACATCCAGCGGCTGGCCATCAGCCAGCAAGGCCAGCTTGTCGATTTCCTGGGCAGCCGCAAGAAGATTGCCTTCGACGCGCTCGCTCAAACGCTGCACGGCGGCGGGATCGGCACGCAAGCCCTTGCTGCGCAGGCGCCGCTCGATCCAGTCGGCCAGCTCATGCGGCTTGATCGCCCAGGCCACCGACAGCACGCCAACCTTGTTGACGGCCTCTGCCCATTTACCCTGGTGCGCCTTGCTCCACTCACCAGCGGTGATCAGCAGCACCACATCCGGCGCCGGCCGTGCGCAGAAGTCGCTGATGACCTCAGCCCCCTCCTTGCCCGGCTTGCCGTTGGGCAGACGCACTTCCACCAGACGGCGCGCACTGAACAGGCTGGGCGCGTTGAAACTGGAAGCCAACTGCCCCCAATCAAAATCGCGGCCATCAGCATCAAACACTTCGCGCTCACCAATGCCATCGGCACGCGCCTTGGCGCGCACCGCATCGGCAGCTTCAATCACCCGCAACAGCTCCGGGCCGGCGATCAGGTACACCGGCGCCAACGGCTGGGACGCTATCTGGCTGGCCAGTTGCTCCGGTCGCAGCTCCATTGTTCAGCTCCGAAGCGCCAGCGCAGCACGAATCGGCGCCAACTCAGTGCACCTCACCCGCGGCGCCGTCCGCAGGCTTGGGTGCCTGCAGGGCCTTTTCCACGTCGGCGCGGACCACGCTGTCGATGCGGCGCAGGATCGAGGCCGACATTTCGCGGCGCAGCTCATCGGCGAGGATTTCGCGCTCGGTGGTGGTACCGGTGGCATCCTGCGGCGGTGACACATAGTCGCGCGACAGCTCCACCACCTGTTCCGGCACGATCACGCTGCCGTCCGGGCGCAGGAACGAGAACACCACGGCGTAGCGCAGGCTGTATTCCTGGGCACGGCCCTGGCCGTCGATGGCGATGGGCAGGTCGCCCCAGCGCTCGGAGCGTATCTGCAAACGGGCAACCCCGGCCTGCTTGCCAGCAACCGCCAGCGTGTCGCCATCCTCTACCACGGTGGCCCCGGAAGATCGCAGGCCACGGTTGAGGAACTTGACCAGCTCGCTGTAGCGCACTGTTGAATCCACCTGCACCGCGGGCATATCGGCGGGCAGCGCGAGCTTGTTACGCAGATGGAAGCCGCAACCGGTGAGGGTGGCAGCGAGAATCAGGGCAGTCAGGTATCGAGTCATGCACACAGTCTGGAGGAGCCGGCCGGGAGCGGCAACAGGCAGCAAGCCTGCCTGATGCCGCGTGAACTGCACTTGAGATACCCGTTGCGGCTTACGCCGCAACGATGTTGACGATCTTGCCCGGCACGATGATGACCTTGCGGATCGTCAACCCGACCAGGAACTTGGCCGTGTTCGGCTCGTCCTTGGCCAGGGTTTCGATCTGCTCGCGCGAGGTGTCAGCAGCCACGTCGATGGTGCCACGCAGCTTGCCGTTGACCTGTACCGCCAGGATCAGCGAATCCTTGACCAGCGCAGCGGCATCCACCTGCGGGAATGGCTGGTCTTCGAGCAGGGTCTGCTCATGGCCCAGCAGCTGCCACATCGCATGACAGGCATGCGGGGTGATCGGGTTCAGCAACAGCACTGCAGCCTGCAGTGCCTCCTGGCGTACCGCACGACCCTGTTCGCTGGCATCGTCGAACCTGGCCAGGGTGTTGAGCAGTTCCATCACCGCGGCAATGGCGGTATTGAAGGCGTGGCGGCGACCGTAGTCGTCACTGACCTTGCTGATGGTTTCGTGGGTCTTGCGGCGGATCGCCTTCTGCTCGGCGCTCAGTGCAGCAACGTCCAGCGCCGGCGCAATACCCTCGACACTGTGCTTGTGCACCATCGCCCACAGCCGGCGCAGGAAGCGCGCCATGCCGTCAACGCCAGCCTCGTTCCACTCCAGCGACTGTTCCGGCGGCGCAGCGAACATCGAGAACAGGCGCACGGTGTCGGCGCCGTACTTGGCGACCATGGTCTGCGGGTCGACGCCGTTGTTCTTGGACTTGGACATCTTCTCGACGCCGCCAATCACCACCGGTTGGCCGTCTTCGCGCAGGGTCGCGCCGGTGATGCGGCCGCGCTCGTCGCGCACCGTGTCCACGTCGGCCGGGTTGAACCAATCCTTGGAACCGTCGCTGTTCTGGCGGTAGAAGGTTTCGGCGATGACCATGCCCTGGCACAACAGGTTCTGCGCCGGCTCGTTGCTGTCCACCATGCGTGCATCGCGCATCAACTTGTGGAAGAAGCGGAAATACATCAGGTGCAGGATGGCGTGCTCGATGCCGCCGATGTACTGGTCGACCGGCAGCCAATAGTTGCCACGCTTGTCCACGGCTTCGCGGGCACCCGGCGAGGTGTAGCGGGCGTAGTACCAGCTCGACTCCATGAAGGTGTCGAAGGTATCGGTCTCGCGCTCGGCCGCGCCGCCGCAATCCGGGCAGGTGGTCTTGCGCCATTCCAGGTCGGCCTTGATCGGCGAACCGGTGCCATTGAGGGTCACGTCTTCCGGCAGGATCACCGGCAGCTGGTCTTCCGGCACCGGCACCGCGCCGCATTTGTCGCAGTAGATCACCGGGATCGGGCAGCCCCAATAGCGCTGGCGGCTGACGCCCCAGTCGCGCAGGCGGTAATTGACCCGGCGCTGGCCCTGGGCCTTGCGCTCGAAACGCTCGGCCAACGCCTCGAAGGCGCCCTGGAAATCCAGGCCATCGAACTCGGCAGAATTGACCAGCTCGGTCTCGCGGGTTTTGTCGCCGTACCAGTCCTGCCAGCGGCTGGCGTCGTAGTTGCGCTCGTCGTCGTTCTTCGGCGACTTCAGCGCGATGACCTGCTTCTTCGGCAGGTCGTACTTGCTGGCGAATTCGAAATCACGCTGGTCATGGCCAGGCACGGCCATCACTGCGCCGGTGCCATAGCCCATCAGCACGAAGTTGGCGACCCAGATCGGCACCTGCTCGCCGCTGACCGGATGGATGGCCTTCAGGCCGGTGTCCATGCCGCGCTTTTCCTGGGTTTCCAGTTCCGCCTCGGAGACACCACCCTGCTTCAGCTCGGCCAGCATGGCGGCCAGCTGCGGGTTGTTCTTTGCAGCATGCACGGCCAGCGGGTGTTCGCCGGCAATGGAGACGAAGCTCACGCCCATCACCGTGTCCGGGCGGGTGGTGAACACGCGCAGCGAATCCAGTGCAGCGCCATCCACATCACGCACGTCGAACTGGATTTCCAGGCCCTCGGAGCGACCGATCCAGTTGCGCTGCATGGTCTTGACCGAATCCGGCCAGCCCGGCAATTCGTCCAGGCCGTCCAGCAGCTCCTGGGCGTAATCGGTGATGCGCAGGAACCACTGCGGGATCTCGCGCTTCTCGACCAGTGCGCCGGAACGCCAGCCGCGGCCATCGATGACCTGCTCGTTGGCCAGCACGGTGTTGTCGACCGGGTCCCAGTTCACCACCGAATTGCGGCGGTAAGCCAAGCCTTTGCGCATCAGACGGGTGAACATGCGCTGCTCGTGGACGTAGTAATCCGGCGTGCAGGTAGCGAATTCGCGCGACCAGTCGATCGCATAGCCCAGCGACTTGAGCTGGCTGCGCATGTGGCCGATGTTGGCGTAGGTCCACTTGGCCGGCGCGGTCTTGTTCTTGATCGCGGCGTTTTCGGCCGGAAGACCGAAAGCATCCCAGCCCATCGGCTGCAGCACGTTATGGCCGGTCATGCGCTTGTAGCGGCTGATGACGTCGCCAATGGTGTAGTTGCGCACATGGCCCATGTGCAGCGCACCGGACGGATACGGAAGCATCGACAAGCAGTAGAACTTGGGCTTGTCCGAGGTTTCGTTCACCTCGAATGCTTTCTCGGCCTCCCAGAATTTCTGGGCGGCGGCTTCAACCTGCTGGGGATCGTAGATATTCGGTTCGACGCTGGACATGTCAACGCTGGGCAACGGCAAAGCGGCAAAGGGTACCGCAGTGCATCATTGCACTCCAATCCGGACGCAGTCCTGCATAAAGCAAGAGATGCAGGTCATTGAAATATAGGGCTTTTAAAAAACCGGGCGTTTCCCCGGCAGGCACGACGCGCGGCGCTTGCGCGTGCCCTGCCCCGCCACAGCTGTCATGGCATGAGCACCGCTCAACTGCGCGGCGGCGCCAACCGGGCAGCGCCCAGCAGCCAGACCAGCCACCCCAGGAATGCCAAACGCTGCGCCATCGCCACCGGCATGGCAATCTCGAACAGGAACGCGCTGCAGACCACCCATAGGGCACACACCACGCTCAACGTTGACAGCGATCGCCACGCACTGGCCTTGCCTGCGCCGAAGCGCAGGGCAATGCCGGCTGCAGTGAACGCCAGCAGCCACAGCAACCAGGCGCTGGCGTGAAACTGGCTGGCACGGTTCTCGATATCGTCCACATCCAACGGGAACAGCCCCATCGCGGCAAAGGCAAGGGCGGCCAACAACAGCATCTGCCCGCCAACCCGCAGTGGGCGCGGTGCGCTGGTCGGCATGCGCAGGATCAGGTCCAACGCCGCCACCGCAGCCAGCAGGCCCGGCACTACGAAGCCCAGCAGACTGAAGCCGATGCCGCCGGGTATACCGCGTGCGCCGAGCAAGGACACCGGATGGAGCATCTGGTCGTAACCGCGCAGCTGCGCGCCGAAACCCACTACCGCAGCAATGAAACCCACTGCCGCCAAGGGACCTGCCCACGCCATTACATTGTTCCGCTTCAACACAGCACACCTTGTTCCACTCTGGCCGGGGCACAGCTGCCACGACTACCGGCCGCCATTGTGAGGGCTGCGATCGACAATGGCATCGGTCGCCCACCTCGATGGCCTGGACTCAACCACCGCTCACCACAATTTCGACCCGCCGGTTCGGCGCCAGACAATCCAGCAGTGCAGCGCCAGCAGCGTCATCGCATTGCACCAGTGCTGCGCTGCTGCCGCGCCCCTCGGCATGGATGGCGGCAGCAGGAATGCCTTGCTGCACCAGGTAATTGCGCACGCTGTGCGCACGCCGCCGCGACAATTCCATGTTGTATGCGTCGCTACCGATGCGATCGGTGTAACCGATGATGTTCAGTGTCTTCGGCGCGCTGCTGGCATTGAGTTCTTGCACGAACTCATCCAGCTTTGCCCGACCTGCGGCTGACAGGTTGGCGCTGTCAAATGCGAACAAGGCATCGGCCGACAACCGCAACGGCGCCGCCACCGGTGGTGGCGGAGGTGGTGGCGGCGGCGCAACCGCGGCTGGAGCCGGCTCCAGCAAGGCGGCGCAACTGTCTGGCTTCCATCCCTGTCCAGTGGCTACGCCCTTGGAATCGAACCTGACCTGGAACTGGCACTGGATCGGCTCCGCCCCGACCGAGCGGCGGAAGTTGAATACATAGTTCCACTCGCGCACACCCCATAAACCCTCGTTGAACTGTGGGGCACCCAGCAAGTCCTGGATCTGGCGCTTGTTCATGCCTGGCGCGTACTGGCGCAGGTTGTCCAGATTCACGTAGGTGCCACCTGCGGGATAGGCGCGAGCCGGGTCCGGAAACTCCTCTCGCACGTGGCCTTTGCCACAGGCGGTCAGCGTTGCCAGCAAGGCAAGTACGGTCCATTTCCTGTTCATAGCGTCCTCGATGCGTAGCCGGGGTTGTCTGCGTGCAGCTAGCCGTTTGCAGTGCTCACCACTGGAAACCGGCACCCACGGTCACCCCGCCATCACCGCGGGTGTTGGCCGAGCCACTGAGCTTGTAGATCCAGCGCCCACCATCGGTGACGCCGGAAACACCCACCGCCATGCTCGACTCGCCGTGGAAGGTGCTGGCCGCCATCGACGCCATGCGCCGACCCGCTTCAGTGGGCTGCGGCAAGCCAGCCATCGCCATTGCCGAAGCAACACCGGCAGATGCACGGTCATCGATACGCTTCATGTCGCGACTTACGTCATTGAAACGCTGATCGGTGTAGTTCTTCGACCAATCCATGATCTCCCCCATGCCCTTGTTGAGTTGAGCAACATTGACCGCATCGGTAGGTGCCACACCGGTAGCAACGTTGTGGATGACCGTACTGGTACCCGGGCGCCCCATCGTCACGCTGCCGTAGTTGGTGCTGCCATCGGTGTTCTGGTCATAGCGCACCGTGCCCTGCTGTGACGCCTGCAGCTGGCGCAGGTTCACCGCGTCGGTAGCCTCGGTGCCATCGCCGACATTGGTGATCTGGCGCTGCGCACCTGCGGCACCCACGGAAACGGTGTTGGCACGATCAGCCACCGAACCCGCCCCCAGCGCTACGCTGCCGGCTGCCGACGCCTTGGCACCATCACCAATGGCAACCGCCTGGTTGCCGCTGGCCAGGGCCTGCGGGCCGGCAGCCACGCTGTCCTGGCCGGTGGCCGAGGCGGCAGCCTTGGTCGAGTTGACGGCGAAATAGGCGTTGCCGGCACCGCCGTTCTGGATGTTGTCGATGCGCTTGTTGACGTTGACGATGGAGCCATCCATCGCAGCCAGGGCGTCAGTGACATTGCCAAACGTCTGCTGGGTCGTAGCGCCCCCGCTATTGATCGAACTGACGTTGAAACTGGCGGCGCTCCACTGCCCGGTACTGCTGTTGTACTGCATCGTGCCACCGATGGCCGAGGCCAGCGCTTCGTTGGTCGCGGCCAATTGCCCGCCATTGATCGCATCCAGGCTGCCACTGGTAACACTGCCCGCAGCCACGTTGCCCAAGGCTACTGCCGCGCCACTGCCATCACCGGTCAACCGCACCGCGTTGGTCGGATTGCCTGCGCCGTCTGCGACGTATTTCACCGCCAACGGATCGCTGCCGCCCGGGACACTGCGCGGCAACAGGTTGGTCAGATTGAGCAACGAATCGCTGATGGAACTGAACGCACTGCCGATGTTTGCGTACGACTGCAGCGAAGCGCCCCCTTGCACACCAATACTGTTGATCTGGTAGGTCGGTGCGCCAAGAACGCCACCGTTGAAGCTCGTACCGCCGCCCAGGTAGGTCGCCATCGAGCTACCCAGCGCAAACAACTGCCCGCCATTGACCGCTTCCAAGCTGCCTGCGGCGACCGCACCGGCTGCCAAGTTTGCCAGCAGCGTACCGCTGACCGCTTGACCGCTGCCAAGCGTGACCCTGGAGTAGTTGACGACGCCATTGAGGTCCTCGTCATAGACAACCGCTGCCAGCCCCAGATCGGAAATCTGATCCAGCGCCCCCCGCAACTGCTTCAGGTTGACCGCGTCGGTGTCCTGGCTACCAGCGGCGACATGGGTGATCTGCCGCTCACGCCCGGCCGAACCCACGGCTACTTCACCGATGGAGGTCTGCGTAGCGGTCAAACCGAACGCGGTGTAGTTGTCCTGGCCACCGCGGGCAGCATTGGACTTGAAGCCCAGTGCCACGCTGTTGGCCTTGTCCGAGGTTGCCCCTGCACCGAGCAGGGTCTGCGCGTTGGCGGTGCCCTTGGCGCTGTCGCCAACCACCACCGAATGGCCCAGCCGGGCATCGTAGTCGGCAGTCGGGACACCGGTTTTGCCGCCTGCAGCATCGATGAACACCTGGTCTGCCGTCTGCGCTGCCAGCCGGTGTTCGGCATTGCTGCCGATCACCACTTCCTTGGAGCCGTTGGCAAAGGCACCGTCACCGATCAGTACCTGGTAATCCTGTGCTGCCGGCACTGCCCAGCACTTGGCGGTGACCGCACCCAGCACATTGAGGCAAGTCGACGCCCAGCCCGGCGCGCCATCAGGCAACACCAAGCCAAGCAGTCCGCCCGGATCGCCGTTGTTGATATTGGTGATGTAGCTGTCGGAGGTGACCCCTCCGATCAGGGTCAAATGCGAATTGCCGCCGGTGCTCAACCCCCCCAGGCCGTCCAGCAGATCACCCACCGGGCTCAGGTTCACCACCGGCGCCCCCAGCAACGATATCTCCGAGTAGGTCTGCATCACATTGGTGCTGTTGACCTTCAGGCTGCCACTGTTGATGTAGCCATTACCGCCAAGGATGGAACTGAGCGGCGAATCCACCAACTGATTCACCGAGCCTACGAGACCGCCATTGCCAACGACCAAGCCCGATGGCCCGGAGACCGGTGCCGACGGCGGAGCAGCAGGCACCACCGGATTTCCGGCCAGGCCACCGATCACGTTCGACAACCCGCCAGTAACGCCACCGACCACGCCGCTCAGCGTACCGGTCACGCCAGTCACCGCGGAACCGGAACCAGTGACGCCACCCAGGGTGCTGCCCGTGGCGCCCAACAACGTGGTCGCTGTATTGCCTACGGTACCCAACAGGTTCTGCACGGTGCCGGTGACATCGCCGCTGGCAAGCGCACCGGTAGTGCCCTTCAGTCCGCCGGTCAGCGCGCCGACCGTATCGGTGACGCCCGTGCCCAGCGTGCCCGAGCCGGTCACGCCGCCCACCACCGCGCCAAGAAGATTGCCGACGCCGTCCGGCACAGGCGCCGCGCCACTGACCACCCCATTCACTACGCCCCCCAGACCGGTACCCTTGACCACGTTGCCGGCAAGGTCTTCGACTGCGCCCACCGTGCCGGTCACCGCACCACGCACCGGATTGCCACCCTGCTGCGCACCCGGCAACAACACGCCGCCCACACCAGCAACGCCGCTGCCAAGTTGCCCGACGACCGAGGTCACCGTCGTGCTGGCATGCGAGGCAAGCGTTTCGACCGCAGCGACGGGCTGGCCAGTCAATACCTCACCAGTGACTTCCTTGACCGCACCAACCGTTGAAGCCAGCGTGCCCTGCAACGGGCTTCCCCCCTGTTGCGCCGGCAACAGCCCGGCGACCACGGTTTCGACGCCATTGCCCAGATGCTGGCCAAGCGGAGTCAGTGTCGTTCCCACATGTGAGGTGAGCGTTTCCACCGCAGCCACCGGCTTGCCGGTCAGCACTTCGCCGGTCAGTTCCTTCACCGCACCAGCGGTTGACAGCAATGTTCCGTGCAACGGGCTTCCGCCCTGTTGGGCCGGCACCAGCCCGGCGACCACAGTCTCGACGCCATTGCCCAGATGCTGGCCAAGCGGAGTCAGTGTCGTTCCGACATGTGAGGTGAGCGTTTCCACCGCAGCCACCGGCTTGCCGGTCAGCACTTCGCCGGTCAGTTCCTTCACCGCGCCAGCGGTTGACAGCAATGTTCCGTGCAACGGGCTTCCGCCCTCCTCCTTGCCCGGCAGCAGCACCGCAGCAATACCTTGTAGTCCTGCGCCGCTTCCGGTCAGCGGGCCGACGCTTGCAGTCACCGCAGCATTGGCCGACGCCGCCAGCGGCTTCACTGCAAGCGCGGCATCAGTTACCACTGACAGCGCTGCTGCAGGAGAGCTCGCCCCGCCATGCGGGTGCAACTTCGGCAGCCCAACACGCACCCCCACCTGTGCCCGCACCGCGGCTGCTGGGTTGGCAACAGGCGGCTTGACCGCCACTGCCGCCGACGCGTCCACCTGCAGCAACGCCGGCAACGTCACCGATGCGTTGAGTGCAGCACCAGCCCCTGCGCTTGGCAGGACAGTGGCGACAATCTGCTGCGCGTCGGTGTTGCTGTACTTGGCGACCAGGTCCTGCAGATCGGCAAGCTTGGCGTCGATTGCCGATGCAGGCCCGGCCATGGCCAGCGCGATGGCGCTGCCCAGGCCAGCCAGGCTCCAAGAAGCCGACGGCGCCAATTTTGCCGGACCTGAGCGTTTCCCCTGTGCGCAGGCCAGTTCGGAACCGACGACGAAGGCATTGAGTGTGCGGTTCCAGACCAAACGATAAATGCGGTTCATGTGGCGCCTCCGGTTCAACCCATCCGGGCGCGGACAGGTCTTGGTTCGTGGGGCCAGTACAACGCTTGTGCATGCGAAGGCTTACCCACATCCGGCACATCCATAGGGCAATTTGGCAAAGCGATACCCGTTAGCGGCACGCAGATGCACGTATTCGGCAACCGCGGCGATTAAGTGATGGGCATCACACAGCTTATTTTGCTCAGGCCGGCGAGTAGGTGCCGCGCATCAAGGTCTCGCTCGGCAGCTCACCAAACACCTTGCGGTAGCTGTCAGCAAAACGGGACAGGTCCCACAGGCCACAACTCAGCGCGATCGACTTGACCGACTTGCGCCCTGCATCGGCGCTGGACAGACTGCGGCATGCCTCACACAGGCGCAGCATCGACAGATAGCGCACCGGGGAAATACCTACCAGTTCCTCGAACGCATACCGCAGTGCCCGCTCACTCACGCCGGCCGCGTCGCACAGTTCGTGCATATAGATATGACGCCGCAGATTGGCATACATCATGTCTTCGGCGCGGCGAAAAATGAGGTAGCGCGCGCGTCGACTGCGATTGCAACCAGCGCGCTCGGGCGCACCATTGGCAACCACTTCCTTGACGTGTGCGTCGAGCATGGCATCTATCTCGTCGCCACCGACTTCACCCTGGTGTATGCGTTCGTGCAGCCCTTGGTAATACGCCTGCAGCGGAATATGCGGGCGGCTGCTCAACACCGGTACGCCAGCAGCTTCGTCGAGAAGCCCGCCCAGACGCTGCGCTGCCGCCCGCTCCTGGAAGCGCTTGAGCGGGACCAGCACAAAGGTCATCCGACTGCCTGCACCCAAGGCAAATTCGGTAACACCCTCTGGCATTACCGACACGATATTGCCTGATGCCAGTGGTACCCCATGGCACCAGCTGCTCTCCGGGTCCACCGTCTGCAGGCACCCCAGCAGACACCAGTCCAGCGGCAACATGAAGCGGCCACGTGTACGTGCTCCGATCTCGAACGTGCACAACAAGGCCTGGTCGTGGACAAACGAGGTGATCGATGCCGTCGGTGGCTGGTCATCCAGCAACACCAACTCAACGTGGCACACCCGAAGCGTGCCGCTCAGCGACGCCAGATCAAACGACCGCAGACCGTTTCCGCCGACTACCGCATCCATGTGAACGCCTTTGCGCTCCCGGACCAGGGAGGCGCTTCAGAAGCCCGACCATCCGTTGCAGGTAAACGAGCAAAACCTGCAATCCCCTGCCGCACACCCTGAAACTCGAATTACGGAACCGCCATGACAGACGCATTCAACCTGCCCGGCGCCTTGGATACTGACAAAAAAAACACGTCTTCACGGCGACTCCGCCACTACCGATTCGCCAATTCCATCACATATATGAAAAACAATTGATTCTTGCCGAATATGCGCATGCGCCCCCGCGGCCGATTGCAATGATGTTTCCGGGCATGCGCTGCATGCCGACAGGGGACAACGGAAGCAAAGGTAGGAAACCGCCGGCACCTCCCCGGCAACCTGAGCAGCCGTCGGCACACTCTTGCCGGTGTCATGAGCATCCCAATGACCTCAATCGGGCAGCAATGCCCACCGCCCGGCTTTCTGTCGGTGCAACACCGGCACCGGGTCATCAGGGAGAACATCATGAACGCACAGCTGCGCAGGTTTTTCCGGGAAGAAGATGGTGTCACCGCACTCGAGTATGGGCTGCTGGCAGCCGTGGTGGCGGGCCTGATCATATTCTTCGCCCGCGATGGCCTGAAGGCGGTTTTCACAACCGTGCTCGCCAAACTAACTGCACTGGTCAGTGGCGCCGATTCGGGCGGCGGCAGCAGTGGCGGCATGATCTGAGCCAAGCACGAGGCCACCAACATGACCTTTGCCTACCTGGTCGCGCTGTTGCTCGGGGCTCAGGTCGCCATAAGCGACCTGATGACCAGGCGCGTTTCAAACCGGGCACTGCTGGCCGTGTTGTCCTGCACAACAACGATGCAGCTGTTGCAGATCGGAAGCCCACCGCCGTTCGTCGATTGCCTGCTTGGTGGCGCACTCGGACTGGCGGTACTACTACCGTTCTACGCCATCGGTTGGATGGGCGCGGGCGACGTGAAATTGTTTTCCGTCATCGGCTTTCTGCTCGGAAGCAGCGTGCTGCTACCGGTCTGGGTCATCGCCAGCCTTGCTGCCGGAGCCCACGCGCTGCTCCTCATCGCATGGCCTTCGCTAGCACTGTATGCACCGCCCCGGCTCTTACGAGCGGTTCAATCACTGCACGGCCCGGCCATCTTCCATGACTGGCAGATGGATCTGCGCTCTGCACGCGGTGGTCGGCGTGGCATTCCCTATGCCGCCTACATGGGCCTGGCACTGATAGCTGTTGTATTGCAGGGAGGTGCGCATGCCTAGGTTTCCGTTTCCCCACCGGCAGCATCCAAGCCGGCATCGGGCGCGCGGCGTGGTAACCATCGAGTTCGCCTTGATGATGATGTTTGGCGTATTGCCGCTGCTGTTCATCACCTTCACCGGCGTGATGATTTTTGCCGCACAACAGTCGCTGGCTTTGGCCGCCGGCGAGGGGGCACGCGCATCGTTGCGCTACGGCACTACCGCAGAACGCCGCAGCAATGCCTGCCAGGCGGCAGCACGTTCGATGCAATGGCTGCTGAACTACTCCAAGACATCAGCCGCCTGCAACAGCGCCAGTGCGGCGCCGATCGCAGTCTCTCAACCTTATGCCTGCGCCGCCGATAGCACTGTCAAGTGCATCAAGGTGACCACCTCGTACGACCATGATGCGCATCCCTTCATGCCAGGCACTGGCACCTTGATGGGCTGGACCATGGGCAAATCACTGAGCAGTACCGCCGTTGTTCAACTGGATCTAGGCGACCGCTGAACGCGGACTCCAAGGGGGAGGAGCTTCAAGATGCCCAAGGCAATACGCATAGCTGCAATCCTGCTGTTGGCCGTGGCGGCACTGTTGATGGTGCTGGCCTTCGGAATCGGGCGGCGCGCGACGCCGACCACCGAAGTCAGCAGCACGGCACTACCGGCCAATCCACCCAAACGGATGATGGTGGTCGCAAGCAAGGAGCTGCCCGCCGGCCAACCGATCAGCGCAGCGGACCTCAGCATCACCGAAATGGCCTTGCCACCGGCCAATGGCTACACCGCCATCAGCGAGGTGGAGGGACGCACGCCGGCAAGCAACATCCCTGCTGGTGCCATGATCAGCAGCGAACAATTGCTGCAAGGCATCGCCATTGGCATCAAACCCGGCGAGCGTGCGGTGGCGGTGCCGGTTGACGAGCTCGCCGGTGTCAGCAACCGGGTCACGCCCGGCGACTATGTCGATGTGTTCATGAGTCTGCAGGACCCATCGTCGGCAGGCAGCGGCCAGGCCAATACACAGGCACGGCTACTGCTCTCACGCCTGCAGGTACTGGGCTACGGCAGCGCCGATGTAGGCCAGGCAAATACCAGCCGCGGCGAGCACAACAACGAGGTCGGTGGCCTGCCGCCCGAGCCGGGCAGCCGCGCCGAAACCATCGCATCACGCGATGGCCGCAACAGCAGCTCAACAAACCCGGATGCGGCACAGGCGCGCAGT
The DNA here is from genome assembly GCF_056760175.1 of Stenotrophomonas sp. STEN021. NCBI lineage: Bacteria > Pseudomonadati > Pseudomonadota > Gammaproteobacteria > Lysobacterales > Lysobacteraceae > Stenotrophomonas > Stenotrophomonas sp. STEN021. Next base: position 19,741 of record NZ_JBRREH010000043.1, read on the forward strand.
GCGATCCTGGCCGTTCCAGTGCAGGATGCGGGGCGTCTATTGCTGGCCGCGCACAGCGGGAAACTGTTCCTGGCCCTGCGCAATCCCGGCGATACCGGATTGGCGGATGAGTCAATCTTTGCAGCGCCCGCACCGGTTCTGGCGCTGCGCGGCAATCTTGACGAGAGCGCCACGGAAGCTGCCTCGCGCCCCGAGAATCGCGCCTACGCCGGCATCGATCTGAACGCGTTGGCTGGCGACAACACTGGTCGCGCGGCCACCGCAATCGCCTCGTCCAGCCCACCGCGACGCAATCGCGGGCCACGTCCAGCTGCGCGCCAAGGCATCGAGATCATCCGCGGCACGACCCCATCCAATCCGCAGTCTTCGCCATGACCGGGGGAATCCTCTTGCGCCAACGTTCTTCCATCACTGCATCTGCGGTGCTCACCTTGGTGCTATTGGGGGTGAGTGGCTTCATGCCAGCACTGACCCAAACCGCGCGGGCACAGACAAGCGGCAACAGCGTTGTGCTCGAACTCAACGAGCAGCGCCCCTGGAACCTGCCCGCAGGCGTCGAGCGGATCGCCATCGCCGATCCTTCCATCGCCGATATCACCCGCATCGGGCGCAACAGCGAAGCCTTGCTGGTGGGCAAGTCCGCCGGCAGCACCACCCTGCTGCTGTGGCTGCAGAAGCAGGCAGCACCAACGCGCATCCGGGTTGAAGTGCGCAACGCGGTCCAGGGCGGCCTGCTGGATGGCAGCGGCAACCAACTCACCGTACAAGGCGGCCAGGCCCTGCTCTCAGGCAGCGCACCATCGCTGCTTGAACATGAAGCGCGGCGCAAGGCAGCCGCCTCGGCCATCGGCGACAAAGGCATGATCAGCGACGCCGCGACCATTGCCAGCGGCGGCGTGGTACAGGTTGAAGTCAAAGTGGTGGAATTCAACAAGAGCGTACTGCGCCAGGTCGGCATCAGCTTCAAGAACATCAATGGCGGCTTCAGCTACGGCATCACCTCACCAAGCGGCAGCAATGACGGTGGTGCACTTTCATCGGCATTCAAGCTGGTAGCCAAATCCATTCCCGGCGCCTGGGACGCCAACATCGATCTGCTGCAGGCCAATGGCATGGCGCGGGTGCTTGCCGAGCCGACGCTGGTAGCCCTGTCAGGCCAGAGCGCGAGTTTTCTTGCCGGCGGTGAACTGCCGATTCTTGAACCACAAGGGCTTGGCACCACCACGGTGACCTTCAAACCTTTCGGCATCGGCCTGACCGTCACCCCCACGGTACTGTCAGCCGACCGTATCGCACTGAAGGTGGCTCCGGAAGCCAGTGACCTGGATTACACCCGCGGCATCACCCTGGACGGCACCCAGATTCCCGCAATCTCCACGCGTCGCGCCGACACCACGGTGGAACTGGGCGACGGGGAGAGTTTCGTCATCGGCGGGCTGGTCAGCAGCCAGCTGTCCTCCAACGTCAACAAGATCCCACTGCTGGGCGACATTCCGGTGCTTGGCTCGTTCTTCCGCAACCTCAGCTACAAGCGCGAAGACAAGGAGCTCGTCATCGTGGTGACGCCGCGTCTGGTGAAGCCGTTGGCGCGTGGCACCCAAATACCCTTGCCTGGTCAACGCGAAGCGCAACCCAAACTGCCGGTCTGGGGTGCGTGGTTGCTGCACCCGGCCAGCCCCGACCAACTTCCTGGCTTCTCACGCTGAAGTGCCCCCATGCCCCCGGTGATGCCCTTGCCCCAGACCCAGCACCATCCCGAATTGAATCTGCTGCTGTACGCACCGGACAACCGCCACATGGCGCGTCTGGGTTCCGTACTCGCCGGGCAGGCCAATCTGCGCTGGGTCGATAGCCGCGAAACCGACCCGCGTCAGCTGCTCGAGGCCGCTGCCGGCTCGGCATTCGTGTTGCTCGATTATTGCGGTGGCAATGCAGCCTATTCCACCGACATAGCCCGACAACTGCATGCCTTGCCTGGCTGCCCGGCACTGATCGGATTGGGCACCACCGGCCCGGAACAGGCTGCACACCTGTTGGCGGCGATGCGCGCAGGCGTATGTGACTTCGTCGATATCGACAACAGCACGGCGCAGATGCTGGAGGTGTTCGAGCGCGTCGGCGCGGCCCCCAGCCCGGTGCGCGCGGCCGCCACACCGGAACTGCGCGCGGATGGCCGCCTGATCGTGCTGCTGGGCGTACGCCCTGGCGTCGGCACCAGCACCTTGACGACTCATCTCGGCGTCAGCCTGGCCGAGCAGAACCCGGTCTCACCCGATATCGCAGGTCTGCAGGGATGGCTGCTGCTCATCGATCTTGGCCAACCCGCTGCGGACGCTGCGCTCTACCTGGGTATGGAAAGCCACTTCAGCTACGAAGAAGCACTGCGCAGCGTCGAGCGGATGGATCGCACCTTCGCCGGCACCGCGTTTGCCCACCATGCCAGCGGCATGGCCGTGCTCGGCATCGCCAGCGGCAGCCTGCTGAAAAAGCATGAGCCCATCTCCCTGCTCGACCGTCTGCGCAGCGTCTTCCCGCTGAGCCTGTGCGATGTCGGCGGCTTGCCAGTGCAGTTGCTGCCCACCACCCTGCTCAAGAGCGCGTCCGAGGTCTGGCTGGTCACCGACCAGGCAATCGGCTCGTTGGTATCGCTGGACCAGACCATGCGCGAACTGGAAAGCCGTGGCCTGCGCGATGAGCGCCTGCATTTGATCGTCAATCGCTTCGACCCGAATGGGGGGCTGGCCGACACCCAGATCGCGCAGCGCTTCAACCTGCCACTGCTGGCCACCATCCCCGACCGCTCACGGGTGCTGCGTTCCAACGCAGGACTGGGCCGCCTCCTGACCGATGCGGCGCCACGCGACCCCTACCTCAAGGCCTTGCAGCCATTGCTGGCACGCCTGGGCCAGCGCCGCCTGGCAACGCCACAAACCACCGTACCGGCCTCACCGCTGGCTCGCCTCGCCAATCTGCTGGGTAGATAACAATGGAAGACAAAGTCACCCCCTTGTCCCCGCGCATCGCCGCAGCAGCACTGTCAGTGGAGCCGGCGCCGAACGTGCCGTTCGAGCAGACCGAGCAGTTCCAGACCGTCCTGTCGGCCGCACACGAATACCTGTTGAATCATGTCGAGGATCAGCGCGTCGATATCGACTCCTGGTCGCCTGAAACCATCGGCAAATTCGTGCGCACGCAGACCGCAGCCTTCGTCAAGGAATGGAAAATCCCGGTCAACGCCCATGAGATGGAAGCCGTTGCCAGCGCCTTGCAGAAAGAACTTACCGGCTTTGGTCCGCTGGATGATCTGCTGCACGACCCGGAGATCGAAGACATCCTGATCAACGGCTACAAGGACGTACACGTCTCGGCCGGCGGCATGCTGCGGCGCTCGACCCAGCGCTTCGGCGACGACCGCCACCTGCTGCGTATCCTGCGCCGTATCATCGCCCCGCTCGGCCGCCGCCTGGATGATTCCAATCCGATGGTCGACGCGCGCCTGCCCAATGGCGGTCGCCTGAACGCCATCATTTCGCCCTTGGCCGTTGACGGGCCGATGGTGTCGATCCGCAAGTTCCGCAAGGACCCGTTCACCCCCGATGAGCTGCTCGGGCGCGGCGCCTTCGACAAGCCGATGTACGCACTGCTCAACGCAATGGTCCGCGGCCGCTGCAACATCCTGATCTCCGGCGGCACCAGCTCCGGCAAGACATCACTGCTCAACGCGCTGGCAACCTTTATCCCGCATAACGAGCGCGTCATTACCGTCGAAGACACCGCCGAGCTCGCCCTCAACCATCCGCACGTGGTGCGGCTTGAATCACGCATGGGCGGCTTTGACGGCAGCGGCGCGGTCAGCATCCGCGAGCTGGTCCGCAACAGCCTGCGCATGCGCCCTGACCGTATCGTGGTCGGCGAGGTGCGCGGCGCCGAAGTGCTGGAAATGCTGCAGGCGATGAACACCGGCCACGACGGCTCGATGGCCACCGTGCATGCCAACAACGCCCGCGACTGCCTGTACCGACTGGAAATGCTGGCCGGTTTTGCAGGCTTCCAGGGCAGCGAAGACAGCCTGCGCCGGCAGATCGCAGGCGCCATCGACTTCATCGTGCAGATCTCGCGACTGGGCAGCGGCCGCCGGGTGATCGTCTCCATCACCGAGATCACCGGCGTCAGCGACAACGTCATCACCAGCCAGGAGTTGTTCAAGCACGAAGCCTGGTTCGACCAGGAAAACCGCGAGCGTGATCGCTGGATAGGCCTGGGCTTCCACCCACACTGCCACAAGCTCGAGCCGTTCCGGCAGGAACTGCGCGAGGCCAACATGGGAAGCTTCCCTTCATGATGCTGCCCCTGCTGCTAGGGAGCTTTGCGGTGCTGCTGGTAGCGCTGGCAATGGGCCTGTGGTGGGGTTTGGCTACCCGCGTGCAACAGCGCGCCGCCGCCAGCCACGCCGATACCCGGCTGTCGCAGCCAGATCCGCAGCGGGCCGCCGATGAAGCACGCAACAGTCGCCCCACGGGCAAACGCTGGGCCGCAGTGCTGCGGCGGGCCGGATTGAAAGACTCGGTGCGCACCTTGATCCTGATCGCACTGCCCGGCATCGCCGTCACCATCGGCGCTGGCCTGCGCCTTGGCAGCGCCTGGTTTGGCGCGTTCGTATTGGCGCTGTATCTGCTGGCCGTGGCCCTGTGGCTGTACCGCCGCATCGACAGGATCCAGCAGCGGCTGGTCGCGCAGATGCCGGATTTCCTCGAAAACATGGTGCGCATGGCCGGCATCGGCAACAGCTTGTCGATGGCCTTCCAGAGCGCCACCCAGAATGTCGATCCACCGCTGCGCCCCATTCTCGACAACGCACTGACCTATACCCGCGCAGGCATGGACCTGGACCGCGCCCTGCAACACGCCGCGCAGGCCTACCGCTTGCGGCCCCTGGAAATGCTGGCGGTGATCCTGGGTACCAGCATCCGCATCGGCGGACGCAGCGATCAGATCCTGCAGCGCATGAGCGACTTCATGCGCGATCTGGAAGAAGTGCAGCGCGAACTGCAGGCAACCACTTCCGAGACCCGCATGTCCGCCTGGGTGTTGGCCTTGCTGCCGGTGGGCGCGGCCTTGTCGATGGCCTTGATGAGTCCGGACTTCTTCCAACCCATGTTCCATGAGCCGCTCGGCAAGAAGATCCTGCTGATCGCGGTGCTGCTTGAGCTGTGCGGCGGCTTCCTGCTGTACCGGCTGGCCAAATCGCTATGACGTCGTCAATTGCCCCTCATCTCCGTCGGAGCCCTGCATGAACCAGCTCTACGCCATCGCCATGATGCTGGTGGTACTGGCCCTGGTGCTGGCTGCGGCCGGCCTGCTCTACCGCGGGCGCCGCAGTCAACAAGCCGGGGCCGCTTTGCAGAGCGCACTGGACACTGCCCAGCACGTGGAGCAGGACAGCGCACCTGAAAAGGGCTGGTGGCGGCAACGCCTGAGCGACCTCGCCGCCATCGGCCAGCACTTCGATGGCAGTCGCGTGCAGAAAGCACTGCTGGCTCCCGAAGACAAGCTGCTGCTGGAACAGGTCGGCTGGAACCACAACACCGGCACCGCCGCCTTCCTTGCCACCCGGCTGCTGCTTGCCTTGTTGATGCCATTCATCGCCGTACTGCTGCTGCGCCCGCATGGCAGCGACATGCTCATCGTCCTGCTGGTTGGTTTTGCGCTTGGCATCCTGCTGCCGAAACTGCTGCTGCGCAGCTGGGCCGGACGCCTGCGCAGAAAAGTGGATGAAGAGCTGCCCTTGCTGATCGACCTGCTGCGCCTGCTGCAAGGTGTCGGTTTCAGCATCGACCAGAGCCTGCAGATGGTTGGCGAGAAGCTGTACATCGCCATCCCGGTACTTGGTCGCGAACTGCAGCTCGCCAATGCCAGCTACAGCCGCGGTCGCAGCCGTGCGCAATCATTGCGGCGCCTGTCCGATTCCTTCGACAACGACGACCTGCGCAGCCTGATACAGATGATATTGCAGGTGCACCAGCACGGCGGCGCGGTGCAGGAGCCACTCAAGCAGTTCGGCATGCGCCTGCGCGAGCAGCGCCGCATGAAGATGAAAGAGAAGGTCGGCAAGCTCTCGGTGAAGATGACCGTGGTGATGATGATCACCTTGCTGCCGGCATTGATGTTGGTACTGGCCGGGCCGGCCATTATTTCGCTGGCCGCTGCGATCAAGGGAATGTAATGAAAGCGGACCTGATGAACAGCAAAGCATTTCTACTGATCGTCCTGACCCCTGCCCTGCTCATTGGCTGTGGCGGCAACCATGCCGCCTACAAGCAGCCGCCGGTTGAACCTGCGCTGGTGGAAGCGCCGCAGGATGATCGTGGCATGTATCTGGGGCTGCTGAAACAGATGCAGCAACAAGGTGCCTACTACGCCTCATTGGCGCATATAGACGCCTTCCGGCAACGCTTCGGCGACAGCCCGGAACTGCGCATCCTGCAAGCCAATGCATTGCGCGAAACCGGTGACGATGTAACCGCAGCCAGCATCTATCGCAGTTTGACCAAGGGTAGCCAGGCCGCAGCGGCCTGGCATGGGCTGGGGTTGATCGCAGCCGGCGTGCGTGACCACGCCGCCGCGCAGCTTGCGCTCGACAACGCGGTGCGTGCCGAGCCACTCAACGTCGCTTACCTCGGCGACCTTGGGTTTGCACTATTGCAGGCAGGTCAGGTGGAACAGGCACGGGCACCGTTGGCCAAGGCCGCCGAACTGGGCCCGGACAATATCCGCGCCATTTCCAACCTCGCGCTATGGGCATTGTTGTCCGGGCAGGCAGCGACGGCGGAAAGCATGATGCAACGGGCGGACCTGCCGCCACCGACCCGGAACGAAATCCATCGGCTCGCGCAGACCCTGCGACAGCCGGTAGCCGCTGCCATTCCTGCTGCAACAGCGGCAAGCGGTGTGACCACGTTGGCCGTGCAGCAGCCGGCAAGCGACGGCCGGCATGTATCGCGCCCGCCCGCCTCGATGCTTGATCGTTTCAGCCCCTCGTCGACCACTTCGCAGGAGGTAACGCCATGATCCGAACGGCATCCATTGCCGCTGCCTTGCTGCTGGGCACACTAGGCAGCTGCGCATCCGCAATAGCCCAGCACGCACCGTTGATCGAGCGCATGGCCGATACCAGTACTCCAGCCAGCCCAAGCGCAGCTCCAGCGATTGGTGCCACAGCCGCCACGACCACGACCGTGGCGGCCACCACCTTCGCCGATCTGCCACGTACACAGGTGGGTGACACCACCCGCGCCCTGCTGCAACTGCAGGCCGACAACAACCGTCCCGGCACTGCACTGCCGATGCTCGGCGAAGCCGCAAGTCGCAGCTACCAACGCTATCTCAACAGCTTTGATCACCCCATCCCGGAGTACTTCGAAGCAGCGCTCCCAAACCCCAAGCAAGGCGGCGGCAGCCGCTGAGGCCCACCATGTACAGCCCGCGCCGGCCATCACTTTCATTGTCACGTGCGCCCAGCGATCCATCCAACAGCACGCGCCAACGTGGCGGGGCAGGCTTGCCCATGCTGTTGCTGCTGTTGGGGCTGGTGGTGATACTTGGCCTGGTCGAGGTTGGCTATCTGTACTGGAGCAAGCGCGACGTACAGAAGACTGCCGACCTGGCTGCGTTGGCCGGCGCGCAGCGACTCGAACTGTGCAGCACCGATTACAACGACAACCTGGCTGCACGCAACAACGCGGTCACCGACAATCAGTTTGCCGGTCAACTGGCGATCAACTGTGGCTACTGGGGTGCCGAGCTCGCACCCGGCGCGCGTTTTGTCGGCGTTTCCAGCAGCCGTCCCTTGAATGCGGTACAGGTCACCGCCTCACGGCAGGCCGTGCCGCTGCTGGGTCAGCTCACCTCCCTACCACGTATCAGCGCCACCGCCGTTGCCAAGCGCACAGCACCGCAAGCCGCTTTCAGCGTTGGCTCGCGGCTGCTCAATACCAACAGCAATGCGCCACTGCAGGGAATACTACGACTGGTCGGTGTCGACCTGACCCAAACCCAGATCGCCAGCTACCAAGGCTTGGCCAACGTAAAGGTCACCCCACGTGGTCTGCTGCAGGCATTGGGCATTCCGGTTGCCACCGACCTCAATGTCGGCGAATTGAACAGCCTGCTCGCCGCCAACCAGGTCTCCGTCGGCAAGCTGCTCGAAGTCATGGCCACGCTGGCCAGCCAGCAAGGGCTGGCCGGGGTTGATCTGCGCCTGTTGCAGCAGAAGCTGCTTGGCGCCGGCATCAGCAATGCCCTGGTGCAATTGGGCTCCACCGCCAGCAGCGGCGGCTTGTTCGCCAAGATTGCCGGCGGCAGCGAGGCGGCCAACGGCGCACTGGATGTGGACCTCAATGCACTGGATCTGCTCGGCACCAGCATTTCCATCGCCAATGCCAAGCATGCCGTGGAGGTGCCGCAGCTGGACCTGCTTGGCCTGCTCAAAGCCAAAGCCAGCATTGTCGAACCGGCCTCGATCGGGATCGGCCCGGTCGGCACCACCGCCTACAACAGCCAGGTGCGCCTGTTCCTGGATATCGACTCGCAACGGATTCCCGCGCTCGGCACGGTACTGAGCTGGCTGGGTACGCGCATCAAGCTGCCAACCTATATCGACGTGATCGACGGCTTTGGCCAGCTCACCGCTATCAACTGCTCATCCCAGCCAACGACGGCCACTGTCGACGTCACCAGCGCCATTGCCAATGTCTGCATCGGCAAGGCCACCACGCCTTGGGACTCCACGCGTGAGCTGTGCCGCACCGGGCTGGGCAACGAGACGCTGGTCAGCCTGCTCGGCCGCGACGTACTCAACAAGAAAATTTCCCTTGAAGCCCTGTCACAACGCGATCAGCTGACCTTGAGCGCAGGCCAGACCGGCACGGTCAAACCCAATGACCTGAAGGTAGGCAAGCTTGTCTCCGACCTGGTCGACGCCTTGCTCGGCACCGTGCAGTCATTGTTCGCACCGCAAGGCAACAGCAGCGACGCGGCCAAGGATCTGGCCGTGCAGTACCTGGAGGCCACCAAGAAGAATGGCCTTTATCAGCCCACCGTCGTGGTTCAGGCGCTGACCAACGGCAACAGCGATGCCAACCTGCCGGCGTTGGGCAGCTGGACCACCGAAATCCCGACCTGCGACAGTTGGCTCCTGGGCTGCACGCCGAAAAAAGTGCAGGGCGACGTCTGGCAGGGCTTTCTCTACGAAACCACGATCAGCAAGCCCAGCGTGCTCGGCGGCCTGCTCGACGTACTCGGGCTGACCTCCTGCCAGGGCCTGATCGCAGGCCTTGCTTTCAACGACTGCGTCAGCAACTCGTTGGCCAAGTACCTGCAGACCAAGCCTGGCGGCCTCAGCGGCAGCGGTGGCTACAACCCGGTGACCGGCAGCGGCAGCTGCGGCAGCGTGTTGTGCCTGCTGCTCAAACCGGTTATCGACAACACCTTGCGGCCCTTGCTCGACGGCGTCGGCAACCTGCTCTCAAAGCTGCTGTCGGACGTGCTGGGCCTGCAACTGGGCCGTACCGACGTGCATATGCAGTCGATCCAGTGCGGCCGCAGCCAGCTGGTCGAATGAGGGCCACCCTGGACAGTGTAGACGTCCACACCGCAATGCTTTCCAGCGCCAGATCGCGTGCTATGCTCGGGTACGAACAAGGCGCATTCATGAAATGCGACGGCCATCGCAATTCGGGGGAATTACGAGGACTTATGACAAGGATCGAAATGCTTCCGAGCCGGTTTGGTTGTGCACTGCTTCTGGCTGTCGGCCTGCTGACGGCGCCTGCCGCGATGGCTGGACGTTGGCAGCGCGGCGAAGCCGAGGTCCCGGCTGCCCCGGCCAACAGTGAAGACAGCGCCGTGGGCAATACCGTGGCCGAACTGCAGCGGCTGATGGGCAACCACGAGCTCACCGAGCTGCGCACCACCTACAACGGCAACTACGGTGCCAGCCTGCTGTTCCACGCCGATTCACTGAACTACTACGTGGCGCTGTTCCACGAGAAGGAGTTCTGGCGGGTGATCCGTACCGACTCGGTGGAGAACGCCGAATCGCTCTACCTCACCTTCGCCGAGCAGACCAAGCAATTGGCCCAGGTCTACCTGGACACCATCCGCCTACAGGCCGGCAAGGGCTATAGCGAGAAGCTGGTAGCGATGAACGAGCGCCGCCTGCGCGGTCTGCAACAGGAAGTGGAGCAGCAACGCCAGCAGTCGCTGCAGGTCAGCAACGCCTTGCAGGAGCGCAAGCAGCAGGCCGTGGCCCTGAGCTCCGACCTGCGCGCCACCAATACGCAGCTGGAAGCCTTGAACCAGCAGATCAAGGCGCTGCAGGCGCAGCAGGTCAATCCCGAGTTGACCCTGCCGGCCACGCCCAGCGTCGCTCCGGCTACCGCGGCCACCCCGGTGATCCACACCAGCCAGGAACCGGCCAGCCATCCCTGAGGCCGCAAACTTCAGCGCTGGAAAGCCAACGCCGCCTTCCCTCGGGAAAGGCGGCGTTTTTGTAGTGCCGAGCCATGCTCGGCAAGGGTTTTCCCGGTAGAGCCCCTCCCGAGCATGGCTCGGCACTACCACGGGTAATTGCAGCCCGCCGCAGCTGCCATTTCCCTCGCCAGTACCCAAAAAGCTTGAGAACCTGCCCCGCCGCCGCCATAAAGGATGTTCCTGACAGCAACGTAGCCAGCCATGAGCGATCTTCCCCACGTATTCGAGGCCACCACCGAAACCTTCGAGGCCGAAGTCCTGCAGAAATCCATGCAGACCCCGGTGCTGGTCGATTTCTGGGCAACCTGGTGCGGGCCCTGCAAGAGCCTGGGGCCGCTGCTGGAAAAGCTCGCCGGTGAATACAATGGCGCGTTCGAACTGGCCAAGGTCGATGTCGACAAGGAACAACAGGTCGCTGCCGCCTTCCAGATCCGCTCGGTACCCACGGTATTCCTGATCAAGGACGGGCAGATCGTCGATGGATTCCCCGGCGCGATGCCCGAGGGCCAGTTGCGTGAGTTCCTGACACAGCACGGTGTAGTGCCTGCCGAGGCGGTTGCCGCCGTCGAGGAACACACGCAGGCACTGCCGCTGGACCCGCAGGCCGAAGTCGCCGCATTGCGCGAGGCCATCAGCGCCGAACCGGACAAGGCCGAGCTCAAGCTCGACCTGGCGATGGCGTTGCTCAAGACCGGCGCAACCACCGAGGCCGGGCAGCTGCTGGATGGCCTGCCAGCCAACCTTGCCACCGATGACCGCGCCATCCGCGCCCGTGCACGCCTGGATTTTGCTGCCGCATTGCAGGACGCACCGGCCGCGGACGCGTTGGCAGCCCGTGTGCAGAACGAAAGCAATGACCTGGAAGCGCGCTACCTGCTCGGCATCCACCGCCTGCTGGCGGGCGAGGACGAAGCCGCACTGGAGCAGTTCATCGAAATGCTGCGCATCGATCGCAGCTTCCGCGAAAGCCTACCGAAGAAGGCGCTGATCGATGCGTTCCGGGTGATTGAAGACGAAGATCTGGTGGGCCGTTACCGCCGCAAGATGTCTTCGCTACTGTTTTAACTTGATGGAAGACAGTTCAATTTGCGTGTCAATTGCACGAAAATTGGCACCTCTTCGGGGATGATCCAGCTGTGGCCCTCGCCACAGCGACATGGACCGCACCACGATGAAGTTGAAGTCAGCACGATGTCAGCGTAACGGACACGCGTTTCTGGAGCTTGAGTGGCCGTGACCAACATCGGCGTTCGCCCGTCCTCACTGCAGCTGCTCGCCGCTGCGCTGCTGCTGTGCTGGGCAACGCTGGCCAATGCCGAGGACTGGACCTACCGCGCACGCCCCGGCGATACGCTGTGGGACCTGAGCACGCGTTACTTGAAGTCCGACGTGCAGTGGCAGCAACTGCAAGCCCATAACCGGATCGCGAATCCGTATCGGCTCGCGCCCGGCCAGAGCTTGCGCTTCCCGATCGCCTGGCTGCGGGTGCAACCAGCACCGGCACGGGTGGTCGCATTGCGCGGCCAAGCCCAGGTCAGCGACCCACGCAACGGCACCCGCCCCGTGCAGGTCAATATGCTGCTGCCCATCGGTAGCCAGTTGCAGACCGGGGACAACGCCAGCGTCACCCTCAGCTTTGCCGACGATTCGCGCCTGCAGCTGCGCGAGAACTCGCTGCTGCAGTTGGACCAGCTCAGCAGCTATGGCGCTACCGGCATGGTGGATACGCGCATGCGCCTGCAGCGCGGCCGCAACAGCAACCAGGTGACGCCAGCGCGCGGCCCCGCATCGCGTTACATCATCACCACTCCCACCGCGACCAGCAGCGTGCGCGGCACCTTGTTCAGGGTCAATGCCGGTGATCAGGACAACCCGGCCGCCACCGAAGTGCTGCAGGGCCGCGTGCAGGTTGGCAATCATGCCGGGCAACGGCTGATCGGCGGCGGCGATGCGACCCTGATACGTGCACCGGGTACTGCCCCTGCGCAGGCACATGCCCTGCTTCCAGCCCCACAATTGCTGCAAGCGCAGTTGCGGCTGCAGCCGCTGCCGCTGCTGGCGGCCTGGCAATCAATGCCTGCGGCAAAGCGCTACCGGGTAGAAGTCGTGCTTGCGGCAACGCCAGACGTCGTGCTGTTCGCCCGCGAGGTGAGCGATCCCCGGATACGGATAGACAGCTTGCCACCCGGCCAACTGCGCCTGCTGGTGCGTGCCGTCGATACCGATGACGTTGAAGGCCTGGACGCTGAGCATGACTTCGCGGTGCCCGAAGGCCTGCCCGCGCCATTGACGCTTTCGCCACTCCACGGGCAAACCGTGCACCAACTGCAACCACGTTTTCGGTGGGCCAAGGTAGCCGGCGCCACCAGCAGCGTGCTGCAGATCGCCGACAACCCCGACTTCCTGCAGCCCGTTGTCGAACAACAGGCCAGCGGCCAGCAACTGCGCATCCACAGCCCGCTGCCGGCTGGCAGTTATTTCTGGCGATTGGCCTCGGTTGATGGCGACAACAGCCCCGGCCGCTACGGCCAGGCATTGCCACTGCAGCTCAGTGATGTGCCCGTTGCCACACCGCTGGATACCGCAAAGGACCACGGGGGCCTGCTGACCCTGCGCTGGCCGGCCGATGGCGCTGCCCACCACTACCGTGTACAGATATCGCGCAAGCAGGATTTCTCCCGATTGCTGCTGGATGAACATGTGGACACGCCGGAGATCGCATTCAAGCAGCCTTGGCGCGGCGGCACCCTGCACGTGCGCGTGCAGAGCATCGAAGACGACGGCTATGCCGGCACGTTCTCCACGCCGCAGCAGATCCAGCTGCGCTGCCGGCTCTGCTATGGCGTCGGCGCTGGCGCCTTGCTGATGCTCGCGCTATGAGGCCGCTGCGACCGCGTTGGCAGGCTCGGCTGCTGTTTGTACTTGGCTGCGCCGCGGTGGTCGGCTGGCTCAGCCATGCCAAGGTGTTCTGGCAACAGGATGTCGCCAGCTACGACCTGCTGGTCGGCAACTGGGGGTACTCACCCGACCCACGCCTGGCGATCATCGCCATCGATGACCGTAGCCTGCAGCAACTTGGCCAATGGCCGTGGCCACGCAGCACCCATGCGCAGCTGTTGGATCGCTTGCATCAAGCCGGCGTGGAGCGTGTCGCGCTGGACTTGATGCTGCCTGAAGCCGATCGCAGGGACAGCAGCCAGGACAATACCCTGGCAGCCGCCATCGCCCGCAATGGCCGGGTCGTGCTGCCCGTGCTGGCCGCACCAGCCAGCTATGCGGCCGTGCCCGAGGAACTGCTGCCGGTGCCTGCCATCGCCAAGGCGGCGGCCACCTTGGCGCATACCGATATAGAAATCGATGACGACGGTGTTGCGCGCGGCGTGTATCTCAGGGCCGGCATCGGCTCACCCCACTGGCTGGCGCTGGGTGCGGCACTGGCGGGCATCAAAGACCCCTTGCCGGGCTCGGTCGATCCAGCCCCCCAGGCCGACTCACCTTATCAATGGCATCGCGACCACTACGTGCGGCTGCGCTATGCGGGGCCGCCCGGCAGCTTTCCGCAGATGTCCTATGTCGACGTACTGGAGGGCCGGGTGCCCGCCAATCTGCTGAAAGATCGGCTGGTGATCGTCGGCATGACCGCCAGTGGCATCGCCCCGCGCTTGCTCACCCCGACCTCGCGCGACAACTGGATGAGCGGCAGCGAGTACCAAGCCAACGTCGCCTCGATGCTGTTGGCCGGCAACGCCATTCGCCCCCTGCCTCCCCTGCTGCAGACCGCAATCACGATGCTGTTGGTGGTGCTGGGTGCGCTCGGCATCACCTCCAGCATCCGCCAACGCTGGTTGCTTGGTGCCTTGGCCATCCCTGCGCCGATATTGCTGAGCCTGGCGCTGCTGCATGCCGCCAATCTGTGGTTCGCACCGATAGCAGCAACCTTGGGCTTCATCGGCATGCTGCTGTTCTGGACGCTGTGGCAGATGCGCTACTGGCGCCGTCAGGCCAACCGCGACCCTCTCACCGGCCTTGCCAATCGCATGCGCTTCGAGGAAACCCTGCGCCGGGAAACCGATGCTGCACGCCGCAGTGGCCGCCCATTGACCTTGCTGTTGATCGATGTGGACCATTTCAAGAGCTGCAACGACACCCATGGGCATTACGTCGGTGATCGCCTGCTGCGTTACCTGGGCCGCACCATCGAGGACATGGCGCGGCGTCCGCGCGACCTGGCCGCGCGCTTTGGCGGCGACGAATTCGCCCTGATCCTGCCCGATACGCCTCCGGCCGGCGCGGAGCAAAGGGTTCAGACCCTGATCAACCGGGTGCGCCAACTCGCCATTCCGGTCGACAAGACCCATCACAGCAAGACCAGGACTACCGTCACCATCGGCCTGTGCACCGTACTTCCCGGCCCAGACGACGGCCCGGCACGCCTGTTCGAGGCCGCCGACGCGGCCCTGTATCAGGCCAAGCAAGCTGGCCGCGATGGTTATCGCATCGCCCCGCCTTGGCCACACTGAGCCTTCCATACGCCAGCGAATGTTAGACTCCGACTCCCCTGTCCGCCCGCATCCGCAATGAAAGCCAGTCTGTTCCGTCGTGGCATCAACCTGTGGCCGCCGTTCCTGTTCGCCGGCATCCATGTCACCGCCATCAGCGCCGACTACCGCTACGTGCGGGTCGAGCTGCGGCAACGGCCCTGGAACGTGAACTATGTGCGCACCCATTTCGGCGGCAGCCTGTTCGCGATGACCGACCCGTTCTGGATGCTGTGCCTGCTGCAGAACATGGGCAGCCGCTACTTTGTCTGGGACAAGGCAGGCACCATCGAGTTCCTGAAACCTGGCCGTGGTGTGGTGTGGACCGAGTTCCGCCTGGACGATGCCACCCTTGATGAGGTCAAGGCTGCCACCGCCAATGGCGACAAGTACCTGCACTGGTTCGAGAACGATGTGGTCGATGCCCAAGGCGAGGTGGTGGCGCGGGTGCGCAAGCAGGTCTACGTGCGGCTCAAGCCCGAGGCGCGCCAACCGGGCTGAGCCAAGGCAGCAACACAGATTTCTCTGAACGCAGCCGTTCCAGCGTTCAGCGGCGTACATACGGATGACCCCCGAACGCTACAATTCGCGGATGTCGCCCGAAGCCGTCTCCCCCGCCCCCCGCCCCTCCCTGCAACGTCTTTTCCTTACCGGCCTGTTGACCCTGCTGCCGATCTGGTTGACCTGGGTGGTCGTCAAATTCGTATTCGTCCTGCTCTCCGGTATCAGCAGCCCCTTGGTGGTGCCGCTGTCCGAGCGCATTGCCGCCTCCTTCCCGGGCTACCTGGGTTGGGTGAAGGCAGAGTGGATGCAGGACATCATTGCCCTGCTGGCGACCCTGCTGGTGATCCTGCTGGTCGGCATCCTCAGCCGGCGGGTGATCGGCCAGCAGCTGCTGCGCTGGTTTGGTGCGGTGATCCGCCGTATTCCGCTGGCCAGCATCATCTATGACAGCGCCAAGAAGCTGCTGGACATCCTGCAGACCAAACCCGGCAGTACCCAGCGGGTGGTGCTGATCGACTTCCCGCACCGTGACATGAAGTCCATCGGCCTGGTCACCCGGGTCCTCAAGGAACAAGGCACCGGCCGCGAACTGGCCGCGGTGTATGTGCCCACCACCCCCAACCCGACCTCCGGCTATCTGGAAATCGTCCCGGTGGAGATGCTCACGCCTACCGACTGGACCGTGGACCAGGCCATGAGCTTCATCATTTCCGGCGGTGCGGTCGCACCCGACAGCGTCCCCTTCACCCGTTCGGCCGACCGGTAAGTCTCCTCCCATGCCTTGCGGCAACCGCCGCAGGGCATGGGGCATAACCTGAGCTGTATCACCGGCGCGTGTTCATCCGCGCCACGGCTGGTCGTCTCCGCTGATATCGGGCAAGCTCCCGGGTCGATGTATTTGCGGAACACCTTGATGCCTTCCAGCCCCTTGCGCCTGCTTGCGCTTGCCATTGCCACGATCATGACGCTGTCCGTTGCGGCCCCCGCCGATGCGGCCAAGAAGAAAAGCCAGCGTCAGGCAGCGCCGCAGAGCCGCGCCGCCAAGCCGAAGCCGCGCAGCACGCCGCGCCCGGCCCCGCGCAGGCCCGCAGCAGTACCGCTGCCGATCAAGCAGGACAACGCCGCCAAGCTCAACCGCATCTATGACGAATACTGGGATGCCTCGATGCGGCTCAATCCGCTGCAGGCCACCTTCCAGGGCGACCCGCGCTACAACGACCAGCTCCCCAACTTCCTGTCCGCGGCCTCGCGCCAGCAGTCACATGACTTCATGGTCGAATGGCTGGGCAAGGTCCAGGCCGTCGGCGCCACCGGCCTGCAGGGCCAGGACCTGCTGAGCTACGAAATCTTCGTGCGTGACGCACAGGTCTCGCTGGCCGGCGAGCAGTACCCGACCTGGATGCTGCCGATCAACCAGTACTACAACCTGTCCAGCATCATCGCGGTGCTGGGCTCCGGAGCGGGCGCGCAACCGTTCCGTACGGTCAAGGATTACGAGAACTGGTCCAAGCGCTCGCTCGGCATACCACCATTGTTCGACCAGGCTATCGCCAACATGCGCGAAGGCAAGGCCGCCGGCGTGGTACAGCCACGTGCGTTGATGGAAAAAGTGCTGCCGCAGCTCGATGCGGTCATCAAACCCAGCGCTGAAGAAAGCCTGTTCTGGGGCCCGATCCGCAATATGCCAGCGGAGTTCTCCGCCGAGGACAAGGCCAGGATCACAGCCGAATACAAGCGCATGATCGAGAACCGGATCATGCCGGCCTATCGCTCGCTGCGCGGCTTCATCGCCACCGAGTACATGGCTGCGGCACGCAGCACCGACGGTATGGCCGCCCTGCCCAATGGCCGTGCCTGGTACGCACACAATGTCGCCAGCAGCACCTCACCGGCGCGCACACCGGCCGAGATCCACGCGCTGGGCGAACAGGAGGTCAAGGACCTGCAGGCGCGCATCGATGCGGTGATGAAACAGGCCAGGATCCGCGGCTCGCAGCAAAAAGCCTTCAATGCCATGCGCAACGACCGCCAGTTCGTGTTCCGCGACGCCAATGCCCTGCTGGCGCGCTACGCCGAAACCGGCGTCCGGGTGAATGCCGCCGTGCCAGCACTGTTCAACGAGCGGCCCAAGGCCAGCCTGGAGATCAAGGCAGTGGAAGCCGAGCGTGCCGCCACTTCCAGCGCTGCCAGCTACCAGCCCGGCAGTGCCGATGGGCAGCAGCCTGGCGTGCTTTACGTCAACACCAGCGATCTGCCCTCGCGCAAGCGCTGGGCGGTGACGATGCAATACCTGCACGAAGCCATTCCCGGCCATCACTACCAATTGGGCGCGCAGCAGGAACTGGCCGCGTTGCCACGCTTCCGCCGCCTCGGTGGCGATGTTGCCTATGTCGAAGGCTGGGGTCTGTATGCCGAGTCCCTGGGCCAGGAACTGGGCCTGTATAACGACCCCTACGACCAGCTCGGCTATCTGCAGACCACCTTGCTGCGCACCGTGCGCCTGGTCGCCGACACCGGCCTGAATGCTGCCGGCTGGAGCCGCCAGCAGGCCACCGAGTACATGGTCAAGAACGCCGACATTCCGGCCGCCGATGCCGCCTCCGAGGTCGAGCGCTTCATGGCCTTGCCCGGCCAGACCCTGGCCTACCGCGTAGGCGAGATCAAGATCCGCCTGCTGCGTGACAAGGCCAAGGCCGAACTCGGTGATCGCTTCGACCCACGCGAGTTCCATCATGAAATCCTCAAGGACGGCTCCATGCCATTGGAGATCCTTGAAGCCAAGATCGACCGCTGGATCGCCAGCAAGAAAGCCTGATCACCTACCCAGGAGCTGCCATGCCACGCTGGAAACCCCGACTCGCCCTGCTCTGCCTGTTAGCGTGCTCCAGCCTGGCCGCTGCCGCCCCCTTGGCTCCGCCTGATGCGGGCATCGACGGCTTGATGCAGCGCTACGACGGCCAGGTTCCCGGCGCTTCTGTGCTGGTATTGAAAGATGGCCAGCCCGCATTCCGCCGCAGCTACGGACTGGCCGTGGTCGAGGACGGCACTCCGGTCACCCCGGCCAGCAACTTCCGGCTGGCCTCGGTCAGCAAGCAGTTCACCGCCGCGGCCATCCTGCTGTTGGCCGAGGACGGCAAGCTCGGCATCGACGATCCACTGAAAAAATGGCTGCCCAGCCTGCCAGCAGTGGCCGATACGATGACGCTGCGGCAGCTGCTCAGCCACACCAGCGGCCTGCTCGACTACGAAGACCTGATGGACCCAGCCGACACCCGTCAGGTCCACGACGCCGACGTGCTGCAACTGCTGCAGAAGGAAAACCGCAGCTACTTCCCGCCGGGCAGCGACTACCGCTACAGCAACAGCGGCTATGCGCTGCTGGCATTGGTGGTAGGCAAGGCCTCGGGCAGCGACTTCGCCAGCTTCCTGCGCCAGCGCATCTTCTTGCCGCTGGGCATGAACAACACCTACGCGCATCAGGACGGCATCGATGAGGTGCCCAACCGCGTCTACGGCTACAGCCAGATCGAAGGGCGCTGGCAGCGTACCGATCAGAGCACCACCAGCGCGGTACTTGGCGATGGTGGCATCTATTCCTCGATCGACGACCTGGCCAAGTGGGACGCGGCCTTGTACGACGAACGCCTGTTGAAGGCGACTTCGCTGCGGCTGGCCTTCAGCCCGGCGACGAAAACCACTGAGCCTGACGTGCCGTTCTATGGTTTCGGCTGGCGCATCAATGGCGATGCACTCTGGCATAGCGGCGAGAGCATCGGCTTCCGCAATGTGATCGTGCGTTATCCCAGGCACAAGCTGACGGTGATCGTGCTGAGCAACCGCAACGAACCCGAACCGTACGCACTGGCCATCGACATCGCCCGACGCTGGCTGGATGCCGCGCGATGAGCCTGCTTGGCATCCATCATGTCGCGGTGATTGCAGCGGACTACGCGCGTTCGCGTGATTTCTATGTGCGCATTCTCGGGCTTGAGGTAATTGCCGAAAACCACCGTGCCGAGCGTGACTCATGGAAGCTCGACCTGCGCCTGCCAGATGGCAGCCAGCTGGAGTTGTTTTCCTTCCCCAAGCCTCCGGCACGCCCCAGCCGCCCTGAGGCCTGCGGCTTGCGCCACCTCGCCTTCCGCGTTTCGGCATTGGATGAGGTGGTCGCGCATCTGCAGCGCGAAGGCGTGGCCTGCGAGCCAATCCGCGTGGACGAGTTCACCGGCCGCCGCTTCACCTTCTTCGCCGACCCCGACGACCTGCCACTGGAACTCTACGAGAGCCCGGCGCCGTAGTGCCGAACCATGCTCGGCAGGGGCCTTCCGAGCAACCCATCACCCCGCGCAGCCACAACGCCGCGAAGCCACCGCAACATCAGAAGCAATAGAGCCAACCCCTCCCCAACCCTCCCCGGGGGCGCGGGGGCGCGGGGGGGGGGGGGGGTGGGGGGCCAAGGCCGCGGGGGGCCCCCCCGGGCGGGGCAGACACCCCCCGGGCGGGTGGGGCGGCGGGACCC
>NZ_JBRREH010000044.1:0-39614 GCF_056760175.1 Stenotrophomonas sp. STEN021
GGGGCGCCCCCCGCGGGGGTTGCCGGGGGCCCTTTACCCCTCCCCCCGGTGTTTGGCTTCCCCCCTGCCCCGCCCCCCCGGGGCTGGGGGTTTTTTTTTTGGGCGGGGGGGGCTGGGCCCCCCCGCGTCCGTTACCCTTCGTCCGGGGGCAGTAAGCCATGCGTTGGGCCTGCATTCTATTGCCACATCTGGCCATGGATGGCGTGCTGCGTGGCTGCGCCGAACCGGAGGCGGCGCGGGTATTGATCAGTGGGCCGAGCCAGCGACGCGTGCTGCATGCAGTCAATCCGGCGGCGGCGGCGTTGGGCCTGAAAGCAGGGCAGTCGCTGGTGACAGCGCAGGCATTGGCAACCGGGTTTGAAATACACCCATATGAGCCGGACACGCAATCGGAATGGCATCGCTTCCTTGCGGCCTGGGCGTATCAATTCAGT
This sequence comes from Stenotrophomonas sp. STEN021, assembly GCF_056760175.1. Taxonomy (NCBI): domain Bacteria; kingdom Pseudomonadati; phylum Pseudomonadota; class Gammaproteobacteria; order Lysobacterales; family Lysobacteraceae; genus Stenotrophomonas; species Stenotrophomonas sp. STEN021. Next base: position 435 of record NZ_JBRREH010000044.1, read on the forward strand.
TCGCAGGTCAGCCTGCAGTATGCGCAGTCGCTGATCATTGAAATCGAGCACAGCCTGGCCTTGTTCGGGCCATGGCCGAAGTTCGAGGCGCGCCTGCGGCAGGAATTGGATGCGCTGGGGTTTCGTCATCGGATTGCCTTGGCGCCCAATCCGGTAGCGGCACGCGCACTGGCCAATGCGCGCGATGGTCTGAGTGTGGATGAGGCTGGCTTGGCCACATTGCTCGGACAGTTGCCGGTGGCGCGGGCAGGCTTTGGTGCCAGTGCCTCGGCGGCGTTCGCGCGCATGGGCATCCGCACTGTCAAGCAATTGCAGGGCTTGCCACGGGCCAGCATCAACCGGCGCTTTGCGCCCGATGTGCTGCGGCAGCTGGATGCCTTGCTCGGCGAACAGGCCTTTGTATTGCAGCCGTATCAGCCACCGGATGTATTTGAGTTGCGCATCGAGCTGGGTTACGAAGTGGAGTCCTCACAGGCGCTGCTGTTCCCGCTGCGGCGCCTGACCTCGGACCTTGCGGCGTTTCTGGCCGGGCGTGACGGCAGCGTGCAGCGCTTTGCGTTGCTGCTGGAGCACGAGGATCGGCCGCCCACCACGTTGGAGATCGGCCTGCTTGCGGCCGAGCGCGATGCCAGCCTGTTGTTCGAGATCGCCCGCAGCCGTCTGGAGCAGGCCACGATCCCGGCACCGGTGCGTCAGTTCGGCCTGCGCGCCGATCAGTTGCCGGCCTTTGTGCCGGAACACCGCGAGCTGTTCGATACCCGTCCGCAGCAGAGCATGCCGTGGGAGCAGCTGCGCGAACGCCTGCGCGCGCGTCTGGGTGATCAATCCGTGCACGGCCTGCGCGTCCATGCCGACCATCGGCCCGAATATGCCTGGCGCGGCGAGCTAGCCCCAGCTGCACCCAGTAACTTGCCGTCACCAGTACGTCCAGGTTGGCTGCTGCGCACCCCGCAGCCTTGGCCGGGAGCAAGCCCGGAACTGCTATCGGCACCTGAGCGGATCGAGAGTGGTTGGTGGGATGGCGATGACGTACGCCGTGATTACTACCGGGTCAGCACCCGCTTCGGCCAGCAGGCCTGGGCCTGGCGTGAGGTGGGCGGCGAGGGTGGCTTCATGCTGCAGGGCTGGTTCGCATGAACGCCTATGCTGAACTGCACTGCCTGTCCGCCTTCAGTTTCCAGCGTGGCGCATCGACTGCGGATGAGCTGTTCGCGCGGGCCAAGGCGCATGGCTATCAAGCGCTGGCGATCACAGACGAATGCACGCTGGCTGGTATCGTGCGCGCCTGGCGTGCATCCAAAGCAACCGGACTGCCGCTGATTGTTGGCAGCGAGATCCAGCTCGAAAACGGGCCGAAGCTGGTGCTGCTGGTGGAAGACTCCGCAGGCTACCAAGCGCTGTGTTGGCTGATAACACAAGCAAGACGGCGGGCGGAGAAGGGCGAATACCGGCTGCTGGCAGAGGATCTGGCGGCGATTGATCGCAGCGGTCTATTGGCCTTGTGGCTGCCTGCGGCACAAGCGGAACCTGCCGAAGGCATGCAGTTGCGCGAATGGTTCCCACAGCGCTGCTGGATTGCGGTGGAGCTGCACCTCGGTGCCGATGACGAGGCACGTCTGCAGCAGTTGCAGGCATTGGCTGCGCAGCTGCAGCTGCCCTTGGTGGCTGCCGGCGATGTGCATATGCATGCGCGTGGGCGCCGGGCACTGCAGGACGTGATGACGGCCATCCGTCACCGCGTCACCGTTGCCGAGGCCGGGCATCGCCTGTTCGCCAATGGCGAGCGGCACCTGCGTCCGTTGCAGGTGTTGCAAACGATCTATCCAGCCGAGTTGTTGCAGCAGACGCTGTGCATCGCCAAACGCTGCGCCGGGTTTGATCTGAAAGAAGCCGTCAACTATCTATATCCCAGCGAGGTGGTGCCAGCCGGTTACACGGCGCAGTGCTGGTTGGCGGAGCTGGTGGCGCGTGGCGTGCGCAGGCGTTGGCCGGAAGGTGCGACGGCCGAGGCGCAGGCCCTGATCGAAAAAGAGCTCGGCCTGATCGCCAAGAAGAAGTACGCCTCGTACTTCCTCACCGTGCACGATCTGGTGGCCTATGCGCGCAGCATCGGCATCCTCTGCCAGGGGCGCGGTTCGGCAGCCAATTCGGTGGTGTGCTTCGTGCTGGGCATTACCGAATTGGATCCTTCGCACAGCCATCTATTGTTTGAACGCTTCATCTCCGATGACCGCGATGAGCCACCGGATATCGACGTGGATTTCGAGCATGAACGGCGCGAGGAAGTCATTCAATATGTGTTTTCACGCTATGGGCGCGAGCGTGCTGCCTTGGCTGCGGTGGCGACCCAGTACGGCGGGCGCGGCGCGCTGCGTGATGTGGCGCGTGTGCTGGGCATGCCCGGCGATGTGATCACCCAGTTGACCTCCAGCATTGGCCAGTGGTCGGACAGCGTGCCTGAGGAGGAATGCCTGCGCGAGCACGGCTTCGACCCGGACAGCCCGCTGTTGCGGCGCATCCTGGTACTGGCCGGCGAGCTGATCGACTTCCCGCATTACCTGTCGCAGCATCCGGGTGGTTTCGTCATTTCCGAGCGCGCCCTGCACAGCATGGTGCCGGTGGAAAATGCGGCGATGGAAGCGCGCACTGTCATCCAGTGGGACAAGGATGACCTGGAGTCGCTGGGCCTGATGAAGGTCGATGTGCTGGCCTTGGGCATGCTCACTGCGGTGCGCCGCTGCTTCGATCTGATCGAGCGTTATCGCGGCCTGCATTTCACCCTGGCGACGATTCCGCAGGAAGACAAACCGACTTACGCGATGATCAGCCGCGCCGATACCATCGGTGTGTTCCAGATCGAATCGCGCGCACAGATGGCGATGCTGCCGCGGCTGAAACCGCAGACGTTCTACGATCTGGTGGTTGAAGTGGCCATTGTCCGTCCGGGCCCGATCCAGGGCGATATGGTGCATCCCTATCTGCGTCGCCGTACCGGTGAGGAGTTGATCAACTACCCCTCCGAGGCCTTGAAGGAAGTGCTTAAGCGTACGCTGGGTGTGCCGCTGTTCCAGGAACAGGTGATGCAGATCGCGATGGTGGCTGCTGGCTACAATGCCAGCGAAGCCGATGGCCTGCGCCGTTCGATGGCGGCGTGGAAGCGCCACGGTGGGCTGGAGCCGCATCGGTTGAAACTCACCGAAGGCATGCTGGAGCGCGGCTATCCGCTGGCGTTCGCCGAGCGTATCTTCGAGCAGATCAAGGGCTTCGGCAGCTATGGTTTTCCGGAAAGCCATGCGGCCAGTTTCGCGTTGATCGCCTATGCCAGCAGCTGGCTGAAATGCCACCATCCAGCCGAGTTCACCTGCGCACTGCTCAACAGCCAGCCGATGGGTTTCTACAGTCCGGACCAGCTGCTGCAGGATGTGCGCCGGCATGGCGTGGCAACGCGGCCGTTGGATGTGCGTTACAGCGGATGGGAGTGCTCGCTGGAATGGGAACGCGACAGTGAGCGATTGGCGATCCGCCTGGGCTTTTGCCTGGTGCGCGGTTTCAATGCCGAGGACGCATTGCGGATCGAACAGGCGAGGGCGCAGGCCGTTTTTTCCGATATCGCTGACCTGTGCCGACGCGCCGATCTGGATGCGCGTGCACGCGCCCTGCTGGCCGATGCCGGTGCCTTGCGCGGCATGGCCGGTAACCGGCACCGGGCGCGCTGGGCGATTGCCGGGGTCGAAGACCAGCGGCCCCTGTTCGACGATCAGCCGGCGACGCCCGAAGCCGATGTCGCCTTGCCGATGCCCAGCGCCGGCGAAGATCTGAACGCGGATTACGCCTTGCTCGGGACTACCTTGGAACTGCATCCGCTGGCGCGCCTGCGGCGCCAGCTGAGTGCGCGCCGCTGCCGCAGTTCCAGGGATCTGGAAAGCATGCGCAGCAGCGGCAATGTGCTGGTAGCCGGACTGGTGCGCGGGCGTCAGCGGCCGGCTACCGCCAGCGGTGTCACCTTCATCACGCTGGAAGATGAGTTTGGCCAGATCAACGTCGTGGTCTGGCGGCAGCTGGCTGAGCGCCAACGGCAGGTGTTTCTGGAAGCGCGGTTGCTGCAGGTCAGTGGAAGACTGGAAGCAGAAAACGGCGTGCGCCATCTGATCGCACGCCGTCTGGATGATCTGTCGTCGCTATTGGGCAGCCTGGACGTACGCAGCCGCGACTTTCATTGAGTCAACGCCGGAGCTCGTCGGAACAGCGGTCCTCGACTACACCGCGTTGAAGCTCGCCGCCAGGGTGCCGACCACCAATACCCAACCGTCCACCAGCACGAACAGCAATATCTTGAACGGCGCCGAGACCAGCATCGGTGACAGCATCATCATGCCCATCGACATCAGCACGCTGGATACCACCAGATCGATGATGACGAACGGGATGAAAATCAGGAAGCCGATTTCAAACGCCGTCTTCAGCTCGCTGGTGACGAAGGAGGCGACCAATACCGGGAACGGGATCGCATCCGGACTGGCATAAGGGCCTTGCCCGGCCAGGCCAGCAAAGGTCATCAGGTCGGTTTCGCGAACCTGCGCCAGCATGAAAGCACGCAACGGTGCGGTGGATAGCTGCCACGCGGTCTGGAAGTCGATCTTGCCATCCAGGTATGGGGCCATGCCGGTGGACCAGGATTTGTCCCACACCGGCATCATGATCATCGCGGTCAGGAACAGGGCCAGACCAAGCAGGATCTGGTTGGACGGTGTCTGCCCGGTGCCAAGTGCCTGGCGCAGCAGGCCAAGCACGATGATGATGCGGGTAAACGCGGTGAGTACCAGCAGCATCGATGGCAGCAAGGTGATTGCCGTCATCAACAACAAGGTCTGCAGCGGCAGGCTGACCGGCGCGCCGCCGATCTTGCCTACGTTTACGTCCGGCAGTGCTGGCATCTGTGGGCCTGGTGCGGCCCAGGCGAACAGCGGCAATGCCAGCATCGCCAGCACGATCAGTACTTGCCAGAGCGCACGTGAGTTGAAACCGCGAGAGTTGAAACCTTGGCCCGGCATGTTCAGGAGTCCTTGCGCAGCTTCTGTGCCAGCAACTGGGCGAAATTCGGTAGTTGTTTGAGATTGGGCAGGGCCGGAGCGGGCGTCTGCGGCAGCGGCTCAGGCAGCTGGTGCAAGGTGCTGATGCCGCCGGCGGTGATGCCCAGCAGCAGCTGCTGGCCGTTGACGTCGACCACCACCACACGCTCCTTGGCGCCGACGTTGATGCTGGCGACCACCTTCAGGCCTTCGGTCGGACGGAACGCACCGCCAGGCATGCGCTTGAGCAACCAGCCCAGGCCGATGATCAGGCCCAGCACCAGCAGCAAGGTGAAGAACGCGCCGAACAGGCCGGGCGCACTGGCCGCATGCTGGCCGACCGGCGTGGCCGCCTTGGCGGCCGGTGCGGCATAGGCGAGCAATGCGATCAACGCAATCTCCGGATGCGCTCGCTGGGGCTGACCACGTCGGTCAAGCGCACGCCGAAGCGATCGTTGATGACCACGACTTCGCCATGCGCGATCAGCGTGCCGTTGACGAATACGTCCAGCGATTCACCGGCACCGCGTTCCAGTTCCACTACCGAGCCCTGGTTGAGCTGCAGCAGGTTGCGGATGGGCAGGCGCGCGCGGCCTACTTCCAGCGACAAGGTCACCGGTACGTCGAGAATGACGTCCAGGTCCAGATCGGTGCTGACGCCGTTGTCGGCCTGCAGGTTGCTGAACTGCGCCGGCGTTGCGGCGTTTTCAGTCTCGGGGGAGTGATTGTCATTCATCGGTGTTTTCCTGAATCACGGGGACGCTGGGGCGCTTTCCCGGAGGATGGGTAGCAGTGATCTTGATGGCGTTGCGTTCGTTGGACACACCAAACTCGCCGGTGAAAACCGGGATGCCTTCCACGCACAGCGGCACCTGCTTGGGCATGTCGATGGGCAGTACATCGCCGATCTTCAACCTGGTCAGCTCGCGCAGGCTCATGCGGCGCTTGGCCAGCACGCTGGACAGCTCGACTTCGGCGGTATCCAGCTGCTCGCGCAGCATCACCGCCCAGCTCTCGTCGCGGTCGTTGCGGTCGCTCTGGATGCCGGCGTCCAGCAGCTCGCGGATCGGCTCCAGCATCGAGTACGGCAAGGTGATGTGGATGTCGCCGCCGCCACTGTCCAGCTCGACATGGAAGCGGCTGACCACCACGTACTCACGTGGGCTGACGATGTTGGCGAAGTGTGGATTGATCTCGGAATTGATGTAGTCGAACTCGACGTTCATCACCGGGCCCCAGGCCTCGCGCAGATCGGTGAAGGTCTGCTTGAGCATCAGCTGGATCACCCGCATTTCGGTGGCGGTGAACTCACGGCCTTCGATACGCGTCGGGTAGCGTCCATCACCGCCAAAGAAGTTGTCGACGATGGCGAAAACCAGGGTCGGCTCGAACACGATCAGGCCGGTGCCACGCAACGGTTTGAAGCGGATCAGGTTGAGGTTGGTCGGCACATACAATGAATGCAGGTAGTCGCCAAACTTGACCAGTTCAATCCCGCGCACGGACAGCTCGGCCGAGCGCCTGATCAGGTTGAACAGGCCGATGCGCCACAAACGTGCAAAGCGCTCGTTGACCATTTCCAGGGTCGGCATGCGCCCGCGGATGATGCGGTCCTGGCTGGCGAAGTCGTACGAACGCGCTTCGCCCGGCGCCGCCTCCGGCTCGGCGGTATTGACCGAGCCGGAATCCACGCCATGCAGCAGGGCGTCGATTTCGTCTTGGGAGAGCAGGTCATTGATGCTCATCGTGGCGCCTTACTGGGTCACAAAGCTGGTGAACAACAACTCGTCGGCACTGTTCTGGCCGGTCTCGGCCTTCATCAGCTTCTGTACTTCGGCAAGTGCGGATGCCTGCAGTTTTTCCTTGCCCGCGCGGTCGGCGATCTGGGTCGGCTCGACCTGCGAGAACAGCATCAATAATCTGGCGCGGATGGCCGGGGCATGGGTCTGCAGCGCGGTCAGTGCCAGCGGATCGCGGGTCATCAGCTGCACCTCAACCTGCAGGTAACGTGGGCCGTCGATCGGGCCACTGAGGTTGACCACGAAGGCCGGGTCCAGGGCGAAGTACTGGGCCGGAGCCGGGGTCTTTGGCTTGGCGTCCTTGCTGGCTTCGGCGTGGGCTTTGCCCTGGGTGAAGTACCAGACCCCGCCGCCGGCTGCGGCAGCGGCGAACACGGCGATCAGGGCGGGAACCAACAACGAGCGCTTCGGTTTGCTTGCCGCTTCCTTGGTGGGTTCAGCTTTGCGGTTTTTATCAGCGGCAACGGCCACGTGGTGCTCCTCAGGATTGCTGCCCAGTCAGATGCAAGGGCTGTGCCGGAGGAGGGGTGACGGACTATTGACGCAGAAAGGCAGGGAGCTGATTGGTTGTAGGAGCGGCGTAAGCCGCGAAGCCGGCAACGGTTCCGCTGACGCGAGACTGGTACGCCCACTGACTTCCACCGATCGCGATTAGCTCCAATCTGTGACTATGTCACTACATTCGACAAACCCTTGCAACGGTCACAAAGCACTACGCCAAGGTCGTGTTTCCACACCTGGTCAGCTCTACCTGGTCACTTTCACCACCAGGACGCGTGTGCCGATCTTTATGGATCATGTACTTGCAGCTGATACGGCTCGCTTGATTCATAACCCGCAGCTGTGGAGCGATGCAGAACTGATGGCTTGGGTGCTGATGCCAGATCATTGGCATGGGTTGATCCAACTGGGTCTGGAAACAACCCTCAGTACCTTGGTCCGAAACATCAAGAGCAACACCGCGCGGAGCTTGCCAGCTTCAGTGCGTCGTCCGGTCTGGAGCCGTGGCTTTCATGATCGGGCCCTGCGGAAAGATGAAGATATAAAGGTAGCTGCCCGCTATATTGTGATGAACCCGGTCAGGGCCGGGCTGGTTGCATCAGTTCGTTTCTACCCTTTCTGGAATGCGGTGTGGCTGTGAATCGCGACCGCATCGCTGTAGAAGCGGCGTCAGCCGCGAAGCTGACAATCTGAAACGCTATCGGCTTCGCGGCTTACGCCGCTCCTACAGGGGATCATGCTCTACGTGTGCCTTCAGGCATACGCATCCAGCAGGCCGCGCATACGCAGGTTGTGGCCGGTGGTGACTGGCACGTCGGTGCCTTCCAGTTGGTTGCCGGTTGCCAAGCCGCTGCCCGTCTCGGCCTTGTCGCCCTGCTGTTGTGGCGTGGACTGCTGGCCCACGTCGGCATGGCTCAGCTGCAGGCCTTGCTCGCCCAGCATTTCGCGCAGGCGCGGCAGGCTGTTTTCGAGGGCGTGACGGACATCGGCATGGGCGCTGCTGAAGCTGGCGTGGACACGGTCACCGTCCAGTTGCAGCTTCACGTCGATCTGGCCCATGTTGTCCGGATTGATCCGGATATGCGCGTGACCGATCTTCTGTTCAACCAGCCAGCCGACGCGGGCACCGATGGCCTCGTCAAAGTCACCAGCGTTCAGATCCGGGGTCGGGGTGGGCGCGGTGATGCTGCTGGCCGGGGCGCTGCTACGTACTTCCTGCAGGGCTTGGTTGTGCAGCAGCGATGCAAAGGCGGTTGGTGCGGGCGTATCAACATCGAGGTTGAGACTTGCATCGTCGTTTGCCGCTGCAACTGTTGGCAACGTCAATTCTGCAGCGACGTCGTCGGTGTCGAGCGCGGCCTGCGGGTTGGCAGCGGCGATGGCTGAAGCAGCAGGTAGTCCCGGCGTGGCGGATGGCGCCTGTGCAGGCTGATTGGTGATGACCATGGCTGCTGGCAATTGCGGTGGCGGCTCCGCGGCCGGCGCGACCATTGCCGACAGGCCGAACGGTGGCCAAGGCGCATCTTCGGCCGGTGCCTGCGGTTCAGGCTTGTTGTCGTCGCTGGCGCTGTTGTCAGCAGCGGAGGCTTGCTCGGGGCCAGCCTCGGCGATGCGGTCGTCGCCGGGAGCCTTGTCGGCTGGCTTTGCGTCGTTGCCGACTGGCTTGCTGGCGGCAGGCTTCTGCGTTGCCGGCTTGCTGTTGAGCATTGCGTCAAAGCCCTTGTCGCTGGGCTTGTCAGTGCCGCTGCGTGCAGGACTGCTATTGTCGACGCTGCCGGCGCCAGAAAGTGCGGAAGAAAGTACGTTCACTGGCCTTCTCCTTCGCCCTCGGCTTTCTTCAGGCGTGCGCGGCGCGCACCGATATCGTCCATCTCGCGTTGATCACGGCGATCGGCAACCTGCTTTTCCTGGGCGCGGTAGCTGGCGGCCAGCTGTTCCAACACCGCTTTGTCGCGGCTGGCCAGCAGCAGGCGGGCGCGCTCGGCATCCACGCGCTCCTGGTTGCTGTCCACGGTCTTGCTCTGCGCTTCCACTGCGTTGTCGAGGCGGTCGAGAAAGGCGCGGCGATTGAGCAGCTGGGCAGCGCTGGTGGTGGCCAGCTGTGCGTTGGCGTACTCATCGGCGTACTGGCGCAACTCGGAAAGCCGCGATTGATGCATGTCCAGCGCTTGCTGGCGCTCGGCCAGGGCTTTGGCGACTTCATCTTCGCGGTCCTGCGCGTGGCGCAGCAGCGGGTCCAGGCGACGGCTAGGGCTCATGCGGGCGTCTCACTATCTACCAGTTGGTGCAATGCACTGAGGCTGTGGCCCAGGTCGGCGGCGTTATGCACGTCCTGGCCAAGGAATTCCATGATCTCCGGCCAACGATCCAATGCCTCGTCGGTGAGCGGGTCGTTGCCACGCTGATAGGCGCCGATGGCGATCAGGTCGCGGTTGGCGGTGTAAGCCGATACCAGCTGCTTGAGCTTGCGGATACGTGCACGCCAGACGTCATCGGCGATATCCTGGACCACGCGGCTGACCGAGGATTCGACGTCGATGGCCGGGTACAGGCCGCTGTCGGCCACCCGCCGCGACAGCAGGATGTGGCCGTCGAGGATGGCGCGGGCAGCGTCGGCAATCGGGTCCTGCGGATCGTCACCTTCGGTAAGCACGGTGTAGAACGCAGTGATCGAGCCACGGCCCTTGGCACCGTTGCCTGCGCGTTCGACCAGCGCCGGCAGTTTGGCGAATACCGACGGCGGGTAGCCACGGGTAGTCGGCGGCTCGCCAACCGACAGGCCAATCTCACGCTGGGCCTGGGCGAAGCGGGTCAGTGAATCCATCAGCAGCAGCACGTTCAAGCCCTGGTCGCGGAACCACTCGGCGATGGCGGTGGCGCGGTAGGCGCCGTGCAGGCGCGCCAACGGCGGCCGGTCGGCCGGGCTGGCGACGACCACTGCGCGGCGCAGGCCTTCCTCGCCCAGCGTTGACTCGACGAAGTCACGTACTTCGCGGCCACGTTCACCGATCAGGCCGACGACGATCACGTCGGCGGCGGTGAAGCGCGTCATCATGCCCAGCAGTGTCGATTTACCGACACCGGAGCCAGCGAACAGGCCGACACGCTGGCCGCGACCAATCGGCAGCAGCGAGTTGATCGCCCGCACGCCCACATCCAGTGGCTGGGTGATGGGCTCGCGTGCGAGCGGGTTGATCGACACGCCGGCCATGCTGACCACGCCTTCAGCGCGGATCGGGCCCTTGCCGTCCAGTGGAACGCCATCGGAATCGATGACCCGGCCAAGCAGGCCTTCGCCGACTTCGACGCCGCCACGGCGATAGGAGGGCACAACGCGGGCATTGGGCAGCAGGCCATGCAGCTCGGCGCTGGGCATCAGATAGGTGCGGTCGCCGGAGAAACCCACGACTTCGGCATCGACCCAGCCGCCATCAATGATCTCGACCTTGCAGCTGGCACCCATCGGCGCTTCGCAGCCAACAGCTTCCAAGGTAAGGCCAACGGCGCGGCGCAGGATGCCTTCGCGGACCAGGCCGTGGCCGCCGCCGGCGTCCAGCGAGATGCCATCCAGGCGCGCCGCCAGGCGCAGGTTGCGCGCGGCGGCCCAGTCGGCGGGAGCGGGAGCGGGCGATGCGGTCATTGCGTGGCTCCGGCACGGCGCAGGACGGTTGCCAGCGCAGCGCGCAGGCGCGCATCCAAGGTGCCATCAACACGCACGGCCTCGGCATGCACGCGCAGGTCGCCACGGCTGAGGCTGTGGTCGGGAACCAGGCGCTGCCCGGCGGGCAGTGTCAGCAGATTGCTGATCGCAGCGATGTCATCCGGGTGCAGGCGCACTTCGACGTCGCGGTGGGTGCCACTTACCGTGTCCAGCGCTTCATCGATCAGATCCTTCAGCAGCGAAGGATCGGCCTCGTAGGCACGGCTGATCAATGCACCGGCTATGCGTACCGACAGCTCGCCGAGTGCGCCAACCACTTCATTTTCAAGCCGTACCAGCGGCCGACTGAAGTTGTCGAGGATGCCTTCGATCTGCGCGGTCAGGCGCCGCACTTCAGCCTGTCCCTGCGCATAGCCTTCGGCATGGCCTTGCTGGAAACCTTCTTCCTGCGCGGCGTCGCGGATCGCCTGGATCTCGTCCAGGGTCGGTGGCTGCAAGGGTGGCGGCGCCGGCTCGGCAACGATGGTTTCCAACGACGCCAGATCGAAATCATCTGCCACCAGTGGGGCCGCTGGTGCGTTGAGGTCCGGGGCGTGCCAGCGCACGGCGTTGTTCACAGCATCGCCTCCGCGGCACCGCCGAGGGTGATGGTGCCCTCATCGCCCATACGCTTGACGATGGCGAGGATTTCACGCTGTGCGCCTTCCACGTCGGACAGACGTACCGGGCCACGGGCTTCCATGTCTTCGAGCAGGATCTCGGCAGCGCGCTGCGACATGTTGCGGGTGATCTTGTCGCGCACCTTGATGTCCGCGCCGCGCAGTGCCAGGCCAAGGCGTTCGCCGCTGACTTCGCGCAGCACCAGCTGCATTTCGCGGTCGTCCAGGTCCACCAGGTCGTCGAACACGAACATCAGGTCCTGGATGCGGCTGCCCAGCGGCGAATCGATGCGGGCGATTTCGGTGAGGATGGCCTGATCCTGGCCGCCGTCCATGAAGTTGAGGATGTTGGCGGCACATTGCACGCCACCGATGTTCGACGACTTCAGGTTCTGGTTGCCGGCGAATTGGCGCTCCATGATCTCGTTGAGTTCGTTCAACGCATTCGGCGGGATACCGTCGAGGGTGGCGATACGCAGCAATACGTCAACGCGGGTGCGCTCGGGCAGCAGCTTCAGTGCTTCGGCAGCCTGATCGGTTTCCAGATGAGCCATGACGATGGCGATGATCTGCGGGTGTTCATTGCGGACCAGATCGGCGACCGCGCGCGGGTCCATCCACTTCAATGCGTCCAGGCCGGTGGTGTTGCGGCCGAGCAGGATGCGGTCGATCAGATTGCTGGCTTTCTCATTGCCCAGCGCCTGCACCAGCATGTTGCGGATGTAGTCGTCCGAGCCGACGCTGAGCGAGGTCTTGTTGCCCAGCTCGGCGCCGAAGTCGTCCATCACCTGCTGCACCTGCTCGCGGGTTACGTCGCTGAGCGTGGCCATGGCAATGCCGATCTTCTGTACTTCCTTTGGTTCCATGTGACGCAGCACTTCGGCCGCATCGGTTTCGCCGAGCGACAGCAGCAGTACGGCGGCACGTTGCACGCCGGTCATCGGCATTGCATCAGTCATTTGACACCCATCCCTTCACTACCTGGGCAACCCGCTTGGAGTCGGTCTTCACTGCTTCGCGGGCCATGCGCAGGCGTTCTTCATAAGCGTCCAGCGGCAGCGCCAGTGCTGGCGTGCCATCAAGGTGCAGGCGGTCAGCGGCAAGCGCTGGCATCTCGGTGCCGTCGTCCAGGACCTGGACGTCGGCGCTGAGCGGATCGTCCGGACCGGACAATGCCTTGGGAGTGCCGGTGATCTGACGCAGGGCCGGGCGCAGTACGCCGAACAGCAAGGCCAGCACCACGATGGCGCCGAGCACCAGACGCAGTGCGTCGCGCACCTGCGGGTTCTCCCACCACTTGGGGGTTTCAATCGGCATCGCCTCACGCACGAACGGGGCATTCATCACCGACACGGTGTCGCCGCGTTCGGCATTGAAGCCGACGGCCTGCTTGACCAGCGCTTCGACGCGGGTCAGTTCGGCGGCGCTGAGCGGCTGATCGGTGAGCTTGCCGTTGCTGCCCGCGCGCGGCACGTGGTCAACCAGCACCGCGACCGAGACGCGATTGACCCGGCCCGGCGGCTGGCGGGTGTGCTGCAGGGTGCGGTCCAGCTCGTAGTTGCGGGTTGCGTTCTTGGACGTTTCGGTCGGCGTGGCCGCGGTAGCCGGTGGGGCTGCAGCTGCGCCGGGCGGCGTGTTGCTGGTGGCACCGGGGATGCCCTGCGGGCCGGCGGTGGCGCTGGTGTTTTCGCTGATCTGTTCGCTACGGACCTTCTGCGGCTCACCGTTGTAGAGCTCGCGGGCTTCCTCGGTGACCGAGAAATCCATGTCCACGCTCACTTCCGGATTTACCCGGCCGGCACCGGTCATCGGCTCCAGCAGTTCGCGGATGCGCTGGTTGTAGGAGCCTTCCAGGCGACGTACCTGGTCGAACTGCGCAGCATTGAGCGCCGCTTCGCTGTTGGGGTCGGCGATGGTGAGCATGCGGCCGCTCTGGTCGACCACGGTGACGCGTTCCGGCGCGAGATCGGGGATGCTGGAGGCCACCATATGCACGATGGCATCCACCTGGTTGCGTTCCAGCTGCTGGCCACCGCGCAACTCCAGCACCACCGAGGCACTGGCGACATCGCGCTGGCGGGTAAAGGCGCTGGGCTTGGGAATGGCTAGGTGCACGCGCGCATCGCGGACCGGACGCAGGCTGCTGATGGTGCGCACCAGTTCGGTTTCCAGCGCGTGCTGGTAGCGCGCGGTTTCGACGAACTGGCTGACGCCGAAGCCTGGGTCGCGCTCCATCATTTCAAAACCGAGACGGCCGCTTTCGGTCAGGCCAGAGCCGGCCAGTTTCAGACGTGCATCGTGCACGTTCTTTTCCGGCACGCTGATCGCACCGGTGGCGGCGTCCAACTCAAACGGAATCTGTGCGGAGCGCAGCAGGTCGGTGGCCTCGGCTGTCGCCTTCTGGTCCAGCCCGGTATAGAGCGGCATCATCTGCGGCTTCTGCGCCCAGAAGAACACGAACAAACCGGCTGCCACCGCAACCGTGATCATTGCCATCAAGCCCAGGCGGCGGGTGATCTGCAGGCTCTGCAGACGATCGAACCAGGCACCAGCCCGTTCCGGATTCAGCGATTCTCTGGACAGTGCGAGTGCCATGCGTGCGGATCCTTACAGCGGCATGTTCATCACGTCCTGGTAAGCCTGGACGAGACGGTTACGGACTTCCACGGTGGCGCGGAACGCCAGCGAGGACTGTTGGGAGGCGACCATGACCTTGGCCAGGTCGGCATTGGCATCGCCGCGCTCGAATGCGGCAGCCAACTGCCCGGACTTCTGCTGGGCCTCATTGACGCCCTGGATGGCGCCCTGCAAGGCCTGGCTGAACGACGGTGCGGCGACGGCATTGCCTTCGGCCAGCCCCTGGATCGCGTTGCTGCGCGGTACATCACCAAGGGGCGCGGCTTGCCCCACCTGGTTCTGCAGCGTGCGGATCTGGGAGAGAACAGAGGTGATGGAGTGGGACATCGTGCAGGTTCCGGGCAACGTGTTGGGGAGCTGATGGAACAGCTGCAAGTTGCGTGCCGGAACCGTGAAGGCCTTGATGTTGGTGAATACGTCGGATTTCCGTCGCCCAGGCGATACGCATGGCGAGGTTGCATGGAGGCGGGCAGGTTGAAACGAAAACGGCCGTCGGAGAACCGACGGCCGTGATGGGGGGAGCGAATCCCGACGTTTCAGCTACCTCGGTTTGTAGCCCAGGCAAGTGCAGCGTGCCCGGTAGCAGGACCTGCAGGCCTTTCAGGCTTTCGACCAATAGCGCTGGCTGGGCGCTGCTACTGGTTGCTGGCCTCGACCGAGTCGCGCTCGATACCGTACTTGCGCAGTTTCTCTACCAGCGTGGTGCGGCGCAGGCCCAGCAATTGAGCGGCGTGGGCGACCACACCCTGGGTACGTTCCAATGCTTCGTTGATCAGGGTCAGCTCGATGCTGGCCATGTGGTCGCGCAGGTCCATGCCTTCGCTGGGCAACTGGTTGCTGCTTTCCGCTGCGGTTACTTTGCTGATCAAGCCGGTGGGCTGGCTGGCAGGTTGTGCGGGCGCTGGGGGCAGTTTGCCAAGCAGCATGGGCCGCTCGTCATCACTGCCCGCTGCAACGGCCAGGTTGGCCTGATCACCGCGGTAGCGGCTGGGCAGATCCTGCACCCGTACGGTGCCGCCGGGATGCAATACCGCCAGGCGCTCGACCAGATTGGTCAACTCGCGCACATTGCCTGGCCAAGCGTAACTGGCCAAGGCCTGCAACGCTTCCGGGGCGAAGCGGACTTCGCCACGGCCGGTGCGGGCGAGCTGGGTGGCGATGGTTTCCACCAGTACCGGAAGGTCGCTGGCGCGCTCACGCAGCGCAGGCACGTCGATCGGGAACACGTTGAGGCGGTAGAACAGATCCTCGCGGAACTTGCCATCGGCGATACGTGATTCAAGGTCGCGGTGAGTGGCGGCGATTACCCGCACATTGCAGCGGATGGTCTGGTTGCCGCCGACGCGCTCGAAGCTGCGCTCCTGCAGCACACGCAGCAGCTTGACCTGCATCGGCAGGCTCATGTCGCCGATTTCGTCCAGCAACAGGGTGCCGCCCTCGGCCATTTCAAAGCGGCCCTTGCGTGCAGTCAATGCGCCGGTGAAGGCGCCTTTTTCGTGGCCGAACAATTCGCTTTCCAGCAGGTCCGGCGGAATCGCACCGCAGTTGATGGCGATGAACGGACCATCGCGGCGCGGTGAGCGCTGGTGAATGGCGCGTGATACCACTTCCTTGCCGGTGCCGGATTCGCCCAGCACCAACACGGTGGTATCGAAATTGGAGACCTGTTCGATCAGCTGGCGCAGTTCGGTGACGGCCGGGCTGTGTCCGGTCGGGCCGTTGTCGCCGGCGTTGTCTGCCTGGTGCTCGGCATCCAGACGCTTCAGGCTGGCGCGGCGCAGCAGTGCTTCCATCTGCGCGTGGCGCATCGGCTGCTCCAGCGGCCAGACATTGGCTTCGTGCAGGCCGTAATGGCGCGAGAACGCCAGCGGATCGCCTTCGGCCAACAGGATCGGGGGTGGCAGCGAGGTGCCAGCCAGCCAGGTGAAGAAGCCGGCGGCACGGTCGGCATCTTCAAGCGCACCGACCACCACCGCCATCCAGTCATTGCTGCGATGACGGCTGATGTCGATGTCCTGCGCTTCGCTGACCCAGCGCGGGTTGAAGTCCATGAACTCCAACAGCGCAAGCGTGCGCTCGGCACGCATGCCGTCGGCGTCGATCACCAGAATGCGTGACTCACTCATCTTCTTGTACCTTGAGTCCTTCCAGGATCGGCATCACTTCCTGGATGTAGGACAGCTTGCTGACAAAATTATCGGCACCGGCGCGCAGTGCATGCTCGCGGTGCTCGGCGTCATCGAAGTGACTGGCGATCACGATGTACGGCGGCTGGTCCTGGGTCTTGATCAGGCGCGTGGCCTGCAAGCCGCCCATCTCCGGCATGGCCAGGTCCATCAGCACCACCTGCGGGCGCAGCGCTTCGGAGCGCTCGATCGCTTCGAGCCCGTTGGCTGCGCTACCGACCACTTCCAGCCAGTCGATCTTGCGGAAATGGCGCATGGCGGCGTTGATGAAGCCTTCATGGTCGTCGACCAGCACTACGGTGAGCTTGTTCATGGAAATCCTTGGTCTCAGCCCACACGGGCCAGCTGGGGCTTGCTGCTCTGCCGGCGGCGTTCGCGGGCTGGAGCAATATCAAGCTGTTCGCGGTATTTTGCGACGGTCCGGCGTGCAATGTTCACTCCCTGGCGCGACAACAGGCCGGCAATGGCCTCGTCGGCGAGCGGGCGAGCGGCCGGTTCGGCATCGATCAGGCGCTTGACCATGGCCTTGACCGCCTGCCCGGAGACGCTGGCACCTTCCAGGCGTACGGCGAAGAAGTGCTTCAGTTCAAAGGTGCCGCGCGGCGTCTGCAGGTACTTGCCCGAGGTGATGCGGGAAACGGTGGATTCGTGCATGCCGATCAGCTCGGCCACTTCCTTCAGGGTCAGTGGTGCCATGCATTCGTCACCATTGACCAGGAAGGCGGCCTGACGTTCGATGATGACGCGCGCGGTGCGCAGCAGCGTGTCGTAGCGCATCGACAGGCCGCGGGTCAGCCAGCGGGCTTCCTGCAGCATGTCGCGCAGGGGCTGGGCCGCTTCACCGCTGCTGTCGGCGACAACCCGCTCGTAGCTGCTGTTGATGGCCAGCCGCGGCGTGGTGGCTGGATTCAGTGCGACCCGCCATTGGCCGTCGGCATGCCAGGCGACCACGTCCGGAATCACACTCAGTTCCTGCTGCGGCAGCAGGGTTTCGCCCGGGCGCGGCTGCAAGGACAGAACCAGGCGGAAGGCTTCCCGCACGTCTTCCACTTCGGCATCCAGAGCGCAGGCCAAGGCTGGATAGTCGTGGTTGGCCAGCAACTGCATGTCGGCATCAAGCAGGCGGCGCGCCAGATTGCGGGCCGGCACCTGGCCGGGCAGGGCAGTGAGTTGGGCCAGCAGACATTCGCGCAGATCGACTGCCGCCATGCCGGCCGGCTCGCCGTGCAGCAGGCGCTGGCGCAGGGCTTCGACATCGGCGCTGCTGCGGTCCAGGCGGGCGCTGGCCAGCTGGGTCAACTGGGCCAGCGGGGCTTGCAGGTAGCCGGCTTCATCGCAGTGGTCCAGCCAGAAGCCGACCACGGCCAGGTCGGCGTCGTCCAGCTCATAAGCCAGTGCGTTGAGGATGCGCAGCTGCGGATCGGTCGATTCGCCGGCCGCTACGCGCGCCATGCGATCTTCGTCGTCGGCGTTCCAGCTGGCGCCGGGTACATCCCACAGATTGCTTTCGGGCAGTTCGTCAAACGCTGCGGTTTCAGCCTGCGCAACATCGGTATCGGTTGCTGCCGGGGCATCCTCTGCCTGCTCCTGCAATTCCAGCAGCGGGTTGCTCTCCAGGGCCTGTCGGACCTCCAACTCCAGCTGCATGCCGTTGAGCTGCAGCAAGCGGATCGATTGCAGCAAGGCAGGTGTGAGATGGAGTTGCTGGCCCAGCTGGGCAGAGAGTGTGGCTTTCATGCGTTTCCCCGTTGCGGCCAATGGATGGCTGCGTTGTGGAACGCATCTTGCGTGCTTCATGTCGGGGCGGTAATAGGTGTTGGCCCTATAGCTGTCGAGGCCCGCCCTACGGGCTGTAGGTATTTACCCTACATGGCGTCGATTAATTGGCGCTATGAATGCGGGGCATCTTTACAAGCCATTGATTTTTATGGCTTGTGCCGCACTGGCGACGGCTTTCCGATTTCGTGACGCAGCTTCGCTTTTGCTGACGTGCAGGCGTCAACCAAGGTCGTTTTCATGGCGGAGCGCGAGCAGAAGCAGGTCGTTGGCGCGGCGGCAGCCCAGCGATTCCATCATCCGTGCCCGATGGGTTTCGACCGTCTTGATGCTGATGCCCAGGTCAGCGGCGATTTCCTTGGTGGTCTGGCCGGTGCCCAGGCGTCGCAGGATCTGCTTCTGTCGTGGCGACAGCGCAGCAATGCCCGTGGCGCGTTCCTTGCCGATCAGTGGCGCAAGCATCTTTGCTGAAATCTGTGGGCTGAGGAAAACCTGGCCGGCATGGGCGGCGCGCAGTGCCAGCTCCAGCTCGGCAGGGGCCGCATCCTTGACCAGGAAACCGACGGCACCGCGATCCAATGCGTCACGCACATGTACTGCATCGTCGTGCATCGACATCATTACCGCACGTGCATGCGGAAGCCGTTGGCGGATATCGGTCAATGCTTCGAGCCCGGAGCGGCCAGGCAGGGACAGGTCGAGCAGGATCAGGTCCGGCACATGAAACAGAGCCATCTCCAATGCCTGTTCGGCATTGCTGGCTTCGGCCACCACCTGGATCCCGTCAAATGTCTGCAGCAGCCGGGTAAGCCCGGCACGAACCAAGGTGTGGTCGTCGACAATGAGAACGCGCACAGGGGACCGGGTCATGACAGAAGGCTGCACCTTAACGGAGCAGCGAGGCGGGCGCCAGAGCACAAAGTGGGAATAGGCTCACCTGTTGCGGCGACTGTCAGCAATTTGTTTGCGGTGCAGGCGGAACAAGTGACGTTCGACCGCTGCCAGCAACGCCTCATTTTGCGTATCCAGACGCAGCCACAGTTGTACGCCCTGCGCTGTATCGGCTTCGGCCAGGACCACGACCGGTAGTTCAATCGCGTCTGGCAGCCACTCGGCCGGTTGCAGGTTGACAACGCCCGTCGCGCCGGCCACAAACCCGCCCAACTGCTCGCGCTGCAGGCGCAGACCGTGCCGCGACCAGCGCAGCCGGGTGGCTGCCGCAGACGGCGCCTCGCGCTGGAGCAGGCGCCCCAGCAGTACCAGGGTCAGATCCAGACGTGCTTCCAACCGCTGCAGCTGCAGGCTGTTGTCGTTGCGCTCGTCGCTATCGTCCACGTTGCGGGCGTCTTCGACCAGGGCGATGCTGCGCAGGAGCATCTCCGCACTGCCCGGGCGCTTTATCCTGGCACCAGCCTCGAACACCGCTGGCAGTGACAATTCACAACTGAGCGTGTCGTCGAACAGCTCGGTTTCTGCGGTGTCGGCGATGCCGGTGGAGTTCATGTCAGGGCTCCAGCCTGCTGATAGGCGTTCACCGCACGGCTGGATTGGCGCTCGGCTCGCAGGTGCATGGCAGCTTCATCGCGTAGAACCCGCATCCGCTCGGTGACCGCCTGCTGTTGTTCCAACAGGATCTGGAGTGCATCGGCACTTGCAGCGACGCCATTGTCATGGATATAGGCGCGCAGGCGCTGGTCGTGGGCGGCGACAATCTGTTCAGCGCCGTCGTGGTCTTCCGCCTCGATGGCGTTCTTCAGCGCATCCAGGTCGGCGTGCAGGGCAGCAAGCACCTGACTGGCCGTGCTGGCCATCAGCGTGCTCCGCTTGCGCTTGGCACGCTGCGCTGCTCGGACGGAATTGCGTTCCATGCACTGTCGATCTCGGTCATCAACTGCAGCGCTTCATCCAGCGCGCTGTTGTCGCTGTTCAAATTGGCTTCCGTCAGTCGCTGCAGCACGTACTCGTACAATGCCGAAAGGTTTCCGGCGATTTCACCGCCAGCCTGGTGATCGATCGATCCATTCAGGTGGCCGACAATGGCGCAGACCTCGCCGATAGCTTTGCCTTTTCGTGCCTGGTCACCACGCTCGATGCTTGCCGACGCCAGGCGCAACCGGTCCAGCGCTCCGGCCAGCAACAATGCCACCAGTTTGTGGGGGTCAGCTTCGGCGACCGCACTGCTTACGCCCACATGGCGGTACTGTTCTGCGTATTGACGGCTGGAACCGTACATTCAGTGATTCTCCTGGTGCACACCCGCGAGGGTGGTTTGCGCGTCGCTGTGCGACGGTGACGTTTCTAACCTGTTATCGGTCAGCGCGGCGAAAAACTTGAGCGTCACGCTGACCGGGCAGCCGGTCAGCTGGAAAGCTGGGCTAGCTGCTGCTGCAACGCGGCACTGCTTTGGCTGAGCTTGCCCATCAGCGTGTCCAAAGCCAGAAACTGCTTCTTGTAGCGCTCGGCCACACCTTCCATGCGCGTGTCCAGCGCCTTGCGGCGTTTGTCGATGTCGGTCAGGTTGGTATTGAGGCTCTTGGTACGTGAGACGAAGGCGCCTTCCTTGCCAACGGTGGTGCTGACGTAGCCATCGACGACACCGAACAACTTGCTGGCGCCGCCGATGTCGCCGGTGATGGCCTGGCGGATTTTTTCTGGTTGGTTGGCCAAGGCCGCGCTGAACTTGCTGGCGTCCAGCACCAGGCTGCCATCTGCGTTGGGATAGCCGCGTGTCTGCAAACCCAAGGTCTTCGGGTCCAGACCTGCACCGGAAAGGTCCTTCAGCAAGGCCCCCATCACCGAGCGCAGCTGACTGGCTGCGCCGCGCATCTGCGCGTCGCCAGTGAGCGAGGAGGGTTCCTTGTTCTCGATGTCGTACTTGGTGGCATTGTTGATTGCCGCCAGCGCACCGTTGTAGGCGGTGACGAAGTCCTGCATGACCTTGGTCGCAGCAGTCACATCGGTGCTGATGGTCACCGTACTGGTGCCTTCCTTCTTCAGGTTCAGCGTCAGCCCGGGCACGGCGTTGGCAACAGTGTTCTCGCTGCTGACCACGGCGACGCCGTCGATGGTCAGCTTGGCATCGGCGGCCGCGGTGTGTTCCGTCATGGAGTTGACCAGCGCTGTCAGGCCCGGGTCACTGCCGGCATAGGACAGCTTGATGGCATTGGCCGTGCCGGTTTTTTCCTGTGATATCGACAGGTACTGCTCGTCACCGGAGCTGATCAAGGTGGACTGCACGCCTTCCTTGCGGCCAGCCGCATCGATCTTGGTGCGGATGCTGCTGAGCGTATCGTCCTGCTCGACTTCGATGTTCAGCGTCTTCTGCTTGTCGCCAGCGCCCACGGTGAGCGTCAACGTTCCGGCGGCAAAGGTCTGCGTCTTGGGAATGGCGTCGTTGGCGATCCACTTGTTGGCGGCGGCCAGTGAGTCGACCTTGACCACATGTGTGCCGTTGGCCGCAGCGGTCTTGCCGGTGACGTTGTCGATCAACGACACCGAGGCGGACAGGATCTCATCCGTACCGGATTTGCTGGCGGAGACGGTGCGCGTGTCAAATGCGGTGTTGGCCTTCAATGCTTCCAGTGCGGTCTTCAGCGTGTCGAAGGCTGACTTGACCGTGCCGATGGCCGAGAGTTGCATCTTGGCTTTGGATTGCTGCAGGTTGAGCGCATTGTCGGCCGGCTTGCGATCCGCAGCCACCAACTGGCTGACCATGCCGGAAATATCCAGCCCCGAGCCGATGCCGCCGTAACCAAAGTCTGCCACGTTGTATCTCCTGGTTTCCCGGAGCCGCCAACTGGCCGCTTGCCGGATCGTCAACGAAAGTAGCGGCTTGCGCCGCCTGATCTTGAGGATTGGTTTGATGCAGGAGTTGTGCCAAGGCCAAGGCGCGTTCTGGCACGTGGGTTGCATGAGGGTTGGGGCAGGGTGCGGGCGAGTTGCCGCAGGCTGCCGGTAGCCCAACGAAAAAACCCTCCCCCAATGCAGGGGAGGGATCAGGCTACTGACAATCGGAGGGAGACGAAGCCGTCCGTTACGTGCAGTCAAAAACACAACGCTGAAACAGAGAGCGCCACAGGGGCTGGCGATGCCTGGCCGGATTCGGGGAAATCCCGGGGCCGGCATGGCCTGCACCTTTGAAGCGACTTGCAAAGCCCCTCTCCCGTTCAGGGGAGAGGGGGTGGAGTGAGGGGGCTGATGCAAAGCCCCTCATCCGGCCCTTCGGGCCACCTTCTCCCGCTGCCGGGAGAAGGAATGAAGCGGTCAAGCGGGTGCTATACCTGCGGAATCAACGCAGCAGGCTGAGCACGTTCTGCGGCACCTGGTTGGCCTGGGCCAGCATGGCCGTACCGGCCTGCTGCAGGATCTGGGTGCGGGTCAGTTCTGCGGTTTCCTTGGCGAAATCCGTGTCCTTGATGCGGCTGCGCGAGGCGGACAGGTTTTCGGTCGAGGTCTGCAGGTTTGCAACCACCGAGGTGAAGCGGTTCTGGATGGCACCGAGGTCAGCACGGGTGCTGTTGATCGAGCTCAACGCCTTGTCGACGATTTCCAGGGCCTGCTGGGCGCCCTTGACGCTGTCGATATTGACGTCCTTGAGCAGCTTGCCGGTAGCACCGGTTGTTGCAGCCGGAGCGGTCGAGGTGAAACCGGTAACGCCGGCGCTGGTACCGGCGGTGACGGTCATGGCGCTGAAATTGCCAGTCTTGTCGACGCTTTCCTTTACCGAGGTCAGATTGATCTTGCCGGCCGCCGCGTCGATCTCGGCATAGACGCCAGTCTCGCCGATCTTGGCATTGACGGCAGTAGCAACCGCCGCCACGAGTGCCTTCTGATCTTCGGCCGGAACGCCGGTCGAGGTGATCTCGACCTTGTCGATGCTCACGGCAGCGGCCAGACCGCCACCGCCGATCTTCAGGCCATCAAAGCTGATGGTCTTGCCCTTGTCGGCGGCTACCGAACCGCCGGCTGCGATGGTGATCGCAGTGACGTCAAACCCTGCGTTGCCCAGCGCGTCGGCCTTGGCATTGACCACCTTGTCGATGGCAATGGCCTGGCCGGCATTGGCACCAACCTGGAACAGCTGGCTGGAGAACGAGCCGTCCAGCAACTTGGTCCCGTTGAACTCGGACTGCTTGGCGACGCGATCGATTTCGCTGACCAGCTGGGTCACTTCGGCCTGCAGGGCCTTGCGGTCGCTGGTGGAGTTGGTGGCGTTGGAGGCCTGTACGGCCAGTTCACGCACGCGCTGCAGGTTGTTGCCGATTTCATTCAGCGAACCTTCGGCGACCTGGGCCAGCGAGATGCCGTCATTGGCATTGCGGATGGCCACGTCGGTGCCGCGGATCTGCGTGCCGAAGCGCTCGGAGATGGCCAGACCGGCCGCATCGTCCTTGGCGCTGTTGATGCGCGAACCCGAAGACAGGCGCTGGATGGTGGTGGCCAGCGAACTGCCGCTGCTGCTCAGGTTGCGCTGGGCATTGAGCGACATCGTATTGGTGTTGATGACTTGTGCCATGGTGATTTCCTTAGGCGATGGAGCAAATGGGTGTGGCAGGGCCAGCGCCGACACGTGCCGACGCTAACCTCCGGTCGCCTGCTTAACGCAGCAGGCTGAGCACGTTCTGCGGCACCTGATTGGCCTGGGCCAGCATCGCCGTACCGGCTTGCTGCAGGATCTGGGTGCGGGTCAGCTCAGCG
The DNA here is from genome assembly GCF_056760175.1 of Stenotrophomonas sp. STEN021. Taxonomy (NCBI): domain Bacteria; kingdom Pseudomonadati; phylum Pseudomonadota; class Gammaproteobacteria; order Lysobacterales; family Lysobacteraceae; genus Stenotrophomonas; species Stenotrophomonas sp. STEN021. The sequence goes on from NZ_JBRREH010000044.1 coordinate 24,420, forward strand.
GTTTCCTTGGCGAAATCGGTGTCCTTGATGCGACTGCGCGACGCTGACAGGTTCTCCGTCGAGGTCTGCAGGTTGGCCACCACCGAGGTGAAGCGGTTCTGGACGGCACCAAGGTCAGCACGCGTGCTGTTGATTGCGCCCAGTGCGTTGTCGACAATCTGCAGTGCCTGCTGGGCCCCTGCAAAGGTGCTGACATCAAGGTCTTTTGCGGTCTTCTGTGTCGCAGCGGTTGCCATGGTCACCGTGCCGTTGCCGGCAAGGCCAGCGTGGGTGATGGCGGTTGAGCCTTCCTTCCAGGAATCGAACTTCAGATCGCCAGCCGCGTCAACCGTTGCGGTCACGCCGGTGTCGCCCGTCTTCTTGTTGATTGCAGATGCCAGTGCATTGCCCAGTGCCAGCTTGCCGGCAGCGGCGGCAGCGGTATCGGCTGCACCAGGGTTTGCAGCGCTGAAGGTGGCCCCGCTGGCAGCCAGGTCGACATTGTCGATGGCAACACCGTTGATGCTGATGCCGGTCATCGACACTGCGTTGTAACCAGAGGTTGCCGGCGGGCCTGCCACACCAGCAGTGGTTCCCGGTGCGGTCACCGTCATCGTGCCGCTCATGAAGCTCGTCGAGCCCAATGAATCACTCTTGGCGTTCACGACCTTGTCGATGGCAATCGCCTGGCCGGCGTTGGCGCCGACCTGGAACAGCTGGCTGGAGAAGGAGCCGTCCAGCAGCTTGGTACCGTTGAACTCGGATTGCTTGGCGACGCGGTCGATTTCGCTGACCAGCTGGGTCACTTCGGCCTGCAGGGCCTTGCGGTCGCTGGCCGAGTTGGTTGCGTTGGAAGCCTGTACGGCCAATTCACGCACGCGCTGCAGGTTGTTGCCGATTTCGCTCAGCGAACCTTCGGCGACCTGTGCCAGCGAGATGCCGTCGTTGGCATTGCGGATGGCCACGTCGGTGCCGCGGATCTGCGTACCGAAGCGCTCGGAGATGGCCAGACCGGCCGCATCGTCCTTGGCGCTGTTGATGCGCGAGCCCGATGACAGGCGCTGGATGGTGGTGGCCAACGAACTGCCGCTGGTGCTCAGGTTGCGCTGGGCGTTGAGCGACATCGTGTTGGTGTTGATGACTTGTGCCATGGTTGTGTCCTTAGGCGTTAGTGCAGATTGCGTTGCCAACGTCTGCGTCGATCACGACCGACGCAGACGTTCAGAGGCCGGCTTAGCGCAGCAGGCTGAGCACGTTCTGCGGCACCTGGTTGGCCTGGGCCAGCATGGCCGTGCCGGCCTGCTGCAGGATCTGGGTGCGGGTGAGTTCGGCGGTTTCCTTGGCGAAATCCGTGTCCTTGATGCGGCTGCGCGAGGCGGACAGGTTTTCCGTCGAGGTCTGCAGGTTGGCGACAACGGAGGTGAAGCGGTTCTGGATGGCACCAAGGTCGGCGCGGGTGCTGTTGATCGAACCCAACGCCTTGTCGACCACTTCCAGCGCCTGCTGAGCGCCAAGCACCGTGCTCACGTCCAGGGTCTTTGCATTTGCGGCGGTCGCCGTGCCTGCGGTGTAGGTGCTGGTCGCCGCTGCAGTGGACCAGTCGCTGGTGGCGGACTGGTAGTTGCTGCGCGTCAGCGCGATATCGGCAGCGGCAACGGCCTTGCCTTCCTTCACCGAAGACAGCTTCAGGGTGCCGTCAGCATTGGCCTCTGCGTAGATGCCGGCTTCGCCGATCTTGCCGTTGATTGCAGTGGCCAGTGCCTTGGCTGCATCACCCAGGCTGGCACCGTTCTTTACTTCGACCGTGCCGATATCCACGCCCATCACCTTGCCGCCGAAGCGGACGTCGGTGGCGATCGCGCCTACAGCGGCCGTTGCACCGGCGGCAAAAGTACTTGTGCCCAGCGAATCGGTCTTTGCATCGACGACCTTGTCGATGGCGATCGCCTGGCCAGCGTTGGCGCCGACCTGGAACAGCTGGCTGGAGAACGTACCATCCAACAGCTTGGTACCGTTGAACTCGGACTGCTTGGCGACGCGGTCGATTTCGCTGACCAGCTGGGTCACTTCGGCCTGCAGGGCCTTGCGGTCGCTGGTCGAGTTGGTGGCGTTGGAAGCCTGTACAGCCAGTTCACGCACGCGCTGCAGGTTGTTGCCGATTTCGCTCAGCGAACCTTCGGCGACCTGCGCCAGCGAGATGCCGTCGTTGGCGTTGCGGATGGCCACGTCGGTGCCGCGGATCTGCGTGCCGAAACGCTCGGAGATGGCCAGACCGGCCGCATCGTCCTTGGCGCTGTTGATGCGCGAACCCGACGACAGGCGCTGGATGGTGGTGGCCAACGAACTGCCGCTGGTGCTCAGGTTACGCTGAGCATTCAACGACATCGTGTTGGTGTTGATGACTTGTGCCATGAGGAGGGGTCCTTGAGCGGATGCACGTACGGTGGGTTAGGCGGTCCTGACGTGCTTCAGGAGCGACTCATGTCAGCGCTGCAGAAGGCTGAGCACGTTCTGTGGAACCTGGTTGGCCTGGGCCAGCATGGCCGTGCCGGCCTGCTGCAGGATCTGGGTGCGGGTGAGTTCGGCGGTTTCCTTGGCGAAGTCGGTATCGCGGATGCGGCTGCGCGAGGCGGACAGGTTTTCCGAGGAGGTCTGCAGGTTGGCGACCACCGAGGTGAAGCGGTTCTGGATGGCACCAAGGTCGGCGCGCACGCTGTTGATCGACTCCAGTGCCTTGTCAACGATGCCCAGCGCCTTCTGTGCGCCCACATAGTCGGAAACGTTGAGCGCCGCGACGTAGGTGGAGGGGGCGGTGGCGGCAACCGAGGTCGGGGCGGCAGCGGTGGAGGCGGTGAGGCCAAGTGGGGCACTGGCGCTGATCACCAGGTCACGGTCTGCCTGTACCGGGGTCAGCTTCAATGCGTAGGTGTCCGGGGGGCCGATGGTGGTGACAACTTCAGCGTAGACGCCGGCCTCACCAATCTTGGAGTTGATCTGTGCGGCAGCCGAGGAGGCCAGTTCGCTGGTGGTGCCGCCGGTGATGTCGCCGATGGTGATGCCGTTGATCGTCAGTCCGGCGACCGTGGTCGGGGTGGCGATCGCGGGGAGGGTGCCGCCAATGCTGGCTGCTGCGAACTTGCTGTTACCCAGCGAATCCGCCTTGGCATTGACCACATTGTCGATCGCGATGGACTGGCCGGCATTGGCGCCCACCTGGAACAGCTGGCTGGTGAAGCTGCCGTCCAGCAGCTTGGTGCCATTGAAGTCGGCCTGCTTGGCGACGCGGTCGATTTCGCTGACCAGCTGGGTCACTTCGGCCTGCAGGGCCTTGCGGTCGGTGGCCGAATTGGTTGCGTTGGAGGCCTGCACGGCAAGCTCACGGATGCGCTGCAGGTTGTTGCCGACTTCACTCAGCGCGCCCTCGGCGACCTGGGCCAGCGAAATGCCGTCATTGGCATTACGGATGGCGACATCGAGGCCGCGGATCTGGGTGGTGAAGCGCTCGCTGATGGCCAGACCGGCGGCGTCGTCCTTGGCGCTGTTGATGCGCAAGCCTGAGGACAGGCGCTGGATGGTGGTGGCCAGAGAGCTGCCGCTGCTGCTCAGGTTGCGCTGAGCGTTGAGCGACATCGTGTTGGTGTTGATTACTTGTGCCATGGGTCGTCTCCCTTATGGAATCCCGTTGGTGAAGCGAAGTGCCGCCGCTGTTTTGTTTTGTTGGTCGTGCATTTCGCTGGTGCAAAAGGAATAACGGCGCGCTGTCAACAACCTTTAGAAGGGAATTTGGATTCGCTCGATGGCGTGTGCGGACACCGTTGCCGAATCCCTCGGACGGGCGCAGATGGACGGCCGGATGCGGAGCGTCACTCCCGGTTGCCGGGGTATCCGCGGGGGAGGTGATCGGCCCGTAACGGGACAGCCTTAGCGGCACCAAGGACAGGTACTTGAGCCACAAAGCAGAAAGGCCGTGATGCTGTGGCATCGCGGCCCTTCGTCAACACTGAGTGGCAGGGCGGCTGGGCTCAGCCCAGGCGTTGGAACAACGACATCTGTTGCATCTGCATGAAGATGGTCTGTGCCGCCTGCAATGCGGTGCTTTCCAGCTGGTACTCGCTGATGGCGGCGGCGTAATCAAGGTCACGCAGCTGCGAGAGCGTGCCTTTGATCGTCACGTTGTTGGCTTCACGCATCGCCGACGCATCGTCCAGGGTCTTGAGCTGGGCACCGCCGGAGGCGCGGGCGTCAATCAAGCGTTCCGAGGCGCGGGCGACATCGCGCAATGCGCCTTGCAGCAGGTTCTGTTGCGCCGCCATCTGCGCGGGCGTGCCGGTGTCGCTGTTCAGCGTATCTATCAAACCGTCCAGCGTGGCGAAGATGTCGCGACTGGTGGCGGGTTGCACATTGAAAGCGTCGCCTGCTGCGGCATTGCCATCGATGTGCAGGCGCACGCCGTTGACCACGATATCCTCGCCGCTCGACGTGGTGCCGGTTGCAGTCACCGCGCCGCCAGCATCAAGTACTTCGTACTGGTTGGCAGCGGTGAAACGGATACTGAACGCGGTGCCGTCCCAGCCACCGTTGCCATCGCGGCCGACGTTGGTCAGCACTGCGGTGCCGGTGTTGCCCGCATTTGCGCTGGCATCGACTGCGCCATCGCCCGTGGGGATCCGCAGGAAGACCTCGCTGCCGGGCAGCGCGTCCTTGGCGTAAGTGTCGGGTGCAACCTCAACTTGCCGCTGGGTCTGGTCGCCGTTGTAGACCACGCTGCCATTGACCCGGCTGAAAGGCGGGCTGCCATCCTGGGTGCCGCCAAACAGATAGCGGCCGGTGCCGTCGGTGGCGTTGGCCAGCGCCAACAAACCATCGCGGATGGAACTGATCTCGGCCACTAGTGTCTTCTTGTCAGCGGCGGCAAGCCCGGGGTTGTTGGCGTAGATGGTGAGCTCGGTTACCCGCCCCATCATGTCGTTGACCTGCGCAAGAGTGTTTTCCTGCAGACCCAGCCGGTTCTGCACGGCGCTGCCGTTGAGCTTCATCTGCTCCAGTGCGGCCAGGCTCCGGTCCAGGCCAACCGCTGTGCCGGAGGCGACCGGGTCATCCTTGGCGGTGATGATTTTCTTCCCTGTAGCCAGCTGTTGTTCCAGGTGTGCCAGCTTGCGCTGTTTGGAGAGCATCAGGAAGACGGACTGGTCGTAGACCATGTTGCTGGAAATTCGGCTATTCATCTCAGCCCACCGCGCGCAGGATGGTCTGGAACATGGTGTCGGCCGTCGAAATCAACTGTGATGCGGCCTGGTAGGCTTGCTGCAGCCTGAGCATATCTGCGGCCTCCTCGTCGAGATTGACACCAGACACCGTATCGCGGCTGGCTTTGGCATTGGCGTTGATGACCTGCTGGGCTTGCAGTGAATAATCCGCCGCGCGGGCAGCCGAGCCCACCTGGGTGGTGAGCCCGCCAAGCGCGCCGTTGAGCGTTACGGTGCCACCGCTCAAAGCCTTGACATCTTCCACGCCCGACATGCGCGATGCATTGCCGTTGTCGCTGGAGCCGGCTGCGGTCTTGCCGATGTTGAAGCTGTCACCGGTGGCTGGCTTGCCGTCCAGCACCACACTCCAGCCATTGGAGCTGATGACCTGGCCGGGGGTGTAGGGGAATGGTCCCGCACCGTCGATGGTGTACTGATTGGGACTGGTGAACTGGATGCTGGCCGGGTTGAGCAGTGCAGGGTTGCCAGCGTCGAGTACATCGAGTTTGCCCAATACGCCAGTGCCGGCATTGGACAGGGCACCAGAGCCCTTGATCGGATTGGCTGCGGCGATGCGCGAAGGGTCGGTGATGGCAACCGACAAACCGTTGGTGGCTGCGGCCGTTGGCTGCAGCAGGAAGCGGTCGTTGGCCGACGGTGTACCGCTGACGACGAACTGCACCCCATTGACGACGAAGGGATCGGCCGCGGTTCCAGTGCCGGTCATTGCCAGCCCTGCACCGGTATCGGCGCGGCTTGCTTCCCAACTGGTGCCGTTGAACTTGAGCAGCAGGTTCTGGCCATCCAAGGCGGACAGATCGCCATAGCTGGCAGTGAGAGTGGCGCTGCCAGTGTTGCCGTTGTGTCCACTGATCTTGGGCGGAGCGAGATTGAAGAAGTCGCTGCCCATCTCGCCGTACAGATCCATGCCTTCGCGATGGGCCTGGTTGAACGTCTGCGCCATGCCGACGGCAATGCGACCGAGCTCAGCCTGGGCCGGTGTCAGCACGGAGTCGCGGACCTCCAGCAAGCCACCAATCTGGCCGCCCATGGCTTTGCTGTCCATGGTCACGGTCATGCCGGGCGTCTTGATCGCCAGCTGCAGGCGCTCAGGGCGATAGGGATCGACGGCGGTGGTGAGCTGCGAGGCATTGGTGCCAACTACGAGAGCGTGGCCGCCAGCGGAGTAGACGTTCATGAAACCGCCATCCTGGATCACCGCCGTACCGCCGGTGAAGCCCACCAGCTGCGAAACCAGCAGGTCGCGACGATCCAGCAGATCGGGTGCGGCCGCCGCAGCGTTGCTGCCTACAGCAGCGTTGAGCTGGGCGATCTCGCTTGCCAAACGATTGACCTCGGTTGCTGCGGACAGCAAACCATTGTTGACCTCGCTGTTCAGCGAGTCGAGGTTGTTGCTGAGCTGTTTGAAGCGCGTAACCAGGGTGTTGGCGCTGTCCAGCACGTTGCGCCGGTCCGCTGCGGCCGATGCATTGGCCGACAGGCCACTGATCGAGTCGAAGAAATTGGACCACACACCGGTAACCCCGGTGGCTGGATCGGAGAACAAGGCATCAACGCGGTCGGCCATGCCTGATAGCTGCTGCAGTCGCGCCAACTCGCCATTGCTGTCCAGCAAGCGTGATATGGCCAGCTGATCGGCTACACGGCGGATATCGGTGATCTTTGTGCCGTTACCTACATCGCCGTAACCGACATTGGTGGGATTCTGCGTCGCAAAGTCCATCTTTTGCCGACTGTAACCTTCGGTCTTGATGTTGGCCACATTGTGGCTGACGGTGGCCAATGCGCGCTGGAAAGCGAGCAGGGCACTTGTACCGGTGGAAAGAACATTAGACATGGACGGCTATCTCAGCGACGGGTGATGCCGGCAATACCGGCGTTACTGGCAAAGGTCTGGCCCAGTCGTGCCCCGGCATCGCCGATGGCAGCGACCGCGCGCTCGATGGTGGGCCCGGCAGCAATGGCGGCAATTTTGGCGGCGTAGGCCGGATCGGTGGCATAGCCGGCGCGTTGCAAGCCCTGGGCGAAGCTGCGCACATCGCTGCCGGCGCTGAGTGCGGCCTGGTAGCGAGGGCTGGTCTTCAACATGCGTACGTAGTCACCAAAGCTTTCGGCCATCGAGCCATAGGCGCGGAAGCTGGCGGTCTCGTCGCGACGCTGGCCGTTGACGTATTCGTGGGTACCGGTGGTGACGCGTTCACCATTCCAGCCGGTGGCCTTGATGCCGAACAGGTTGTGGCTGCTGTCACCGTTGTCGCGCTTGATATGGCGCTTGCCCCAGCCGGTTTCCAGTGCGGCCTGGGCGACCAGTGCGCGCGGATCGACGCCTAGCTCGCGTGCTGCACGCTCGGCGTGTGGCCAGATGCTGGCAACGAAACCCTCGGGGGTGTGCTTGCCGAGCTTGTCGGCAGCGACGTTGGCCGTGGTGGTGTCAACGGCGTCACCGCGCTCTGCCGCCGACACCTTGCTCCAGCGGTCATTGCCCATTGCCCAATCGGCGGACAACTCGGTGGGGGCAGTTCCCTGGTAGGGATTGGCAGTGTTCAAAGACGCGTGGAAGCTGCTGCTGTCACGGCCGGCAATCAGATCCAGGGCCTGCGCCTGCGGCGCCATATACGTGGATTGGTCACCGAGGTTCAGCGAAGACAGTGGGTCCTCGCCGAGTGCTGGCGCTGCATTCAGCGGCAGACCGGTGGCGGCGGGAGCGGCCAATTGATAGGCACGTGCCGCGGCGGCTGGCTTGATGCTGGTATCGACCGGTACGCTGGCTGCGCCTTCGGCGCCGCCCAATTGACGCGCAATCATGGCCGACAAGCCGAGCCCACGACCGCGCGTCATCGCCTCGGCAATGCGCTGGTCGTACATCTCGCGGAACATCTGGTTTTCGCCCGGAAACAGCGAGTCGCCGAAGCTGGCGTCGCGCATGCTCTTGACCAGCATCTGCGCGAACTGGCCTTCCAGCTGGCGTGCAACCTTGTCGATCTTCGCCGGATCATTGGCGATGGCCGGATTCAGTTCCAGCGAGGGCGCGGCGATACGCATGTCAGATCACCTCAAGGTCGGCGGTCAGCGCGCCGGCCTGCTTGAGGGCTTCCAGGATCGCGATCAGGTCGCCCGGTGCCGCGCCTACTTCGTTGACCGCACGAACGATCTCGTCCAGGGTGGCGCCGCCGTCAAAGCGGAACATGCGGCTGCCTTCGTTACTGGCGGTGATGGTGGACTGCGGCGTGGCGACCGTCTGGCCACCAGCAAACGCATTCGGCTGGCTGACCTGGGTCGATTCGCTGACGGTTACCGTCAAGGAACCGTGCGAGATCGCTGCCGGACTGACCCGGACCTGTGAACCTATGACCACGGTGCCGGTACGCGAATTGACAACGATGCGGGCAGGCGCCGTGCCTGGGGAAAGTTCGACGTTCTCGATGCGCGCCAGCATGCCGATGCGCGCACCCGGGTCGGTCGGCGTCTGCACCGAGACAGTGCCGCCATCGACCGCGCGCGCCGCACCTTCGCCGAAGGTGGCGTTGAGCGCGCTTACCATCCGCGAGACGGTGGTGAAATCGTTCTGGTGCAGGTTCAAGGTGATGTCACCGCCACCAGAGAACACATCAGGCAGCGCACGTTCAACGGTAGCACCATTGGGAATGCGGCCAGCGCTGGGGATGTTCACCGAGACGCGCGAGCCATCCTTGCCCTGCGCACCAAAGCCGCCGACGACCAGGTTGCCTTGGGCAATGGCATACACCTGCCCATCGATACCCTTCAATGGCGCCATCAGCAATGCACCGCCGCGCAGCGAGACGGCATTGCCGATCGAGGACACGGTGATGTCGATGGTCTGGCCGGGTTTGGCGAACGGCGGCAACTCGGCGTGGATCGCCACCGCTGCGACGTTCTTCAGCTGCGGATTCACATTGGACGGAACATTGACGCCGAGTTCGCCCAGCAGGTTCTTCAAACTCTGCACGGTGAACGGCGCCTGGCTGGTGCGGTCACCACTGCCATCCAGGCCAACCACCAGGCCGTAGCCGACCAGCGCATTGCCGCGCACACCACCGACCTGGGCCAGATCCTTGATCCGCTCGGCGTGAGCGGGCAGGGCGGCAGCCAATGCCAGTGCTGCCAAGGCAAGGGGGCGCATGAAAGAGAATGTCTTCATCACAATGCTCAGAACAGCGCAAACGCTGAGTTGAAGAAGCGGCCCAGCCAGCCCATTGCATTGGACTGCGCTACCGCGCCGCGACCGCCATAGGCGATACGCGCATCGGCCACCTTGCTGGAGGAAATGGTGTTGTCCGGGTTGATATCCGCAGCCCTGACAACGCCCTGGATCTGCACCAGTTCATCGCCCTGGTTCAGTCGCAGGTTCTTCTGGCCCTGCACCACCAGGTTGCCGTTGGGCAGGCGCTGGATCACGGTGACAGTGACGCTGCCTTGCAGGCGATTGCTCTGCGCACTGTTGCCCTTGCCGCCGAAGTCACGATCGGCCGACGCCGAGGCGCCCAGAATGTCCTTGCCGCCCAGCGTGACAGGCGCGCCAAACAAGGTCGGGGTTCCGACATCAACGCTGGACTTCTTGCTGATCGCGGTGCTGGCGGTGGTGGTGGCCATGGTGTTTTCCACCAAGGTGATGGTCAGCAGGTCACCGACATCACGCGCGCGCCTGTCGCCGTACAGATTCAAGCCCGGGCCAGCGGCGTAGATGGCACCAGCGGTTGGTGCTGCAGTCTGCACGACGATGGGCTGGATCGGCGCCATCGGTGCATACGGGCGCACGTCGCCGGCCAAGGTGCAGCCGCCCAGCAAGGTGGCGCTGATGGCGATGGACAGGTGGCGCAGGAGTAGGGTGCTGCTCATGACGGTATCCCTTGGCGACCAATCAGACGTTGTTGTTGAGGTAGCCGAGCATCGAGTCGGTGGTGGAGATGGCCTTGGCGTTCATTTCGTAGGCGCGTTGGGTCTCGATCATCGACACCAGCTCTTCGACCACGTTGACGTTGCTGCCTTCCAGCGCACCCTGCACGACAGTGCCCAGGCCATTGAGACCAGGCGTGCCGTTCTGCGCAGGGCCCGACGCAGTTGTTTCCAGAAACAGGTTCTCGCCCTTGGCCTGCAGGCCGGCCGGGTTGATGAAATCGGTAAGCGTCAAGGATCCGATTTCCACCGAGGCGGCTTCACCGGCCATCTTCACGCTGATGGTGCCGTCGGTACCAATGGTCAACGACTGCGCCCCTTCCGGAATCTGGATGCCGGGTTGCACCGGGTAACCGCTATTGGTCACCAACTCGCCCTGGGCATTGATCTGGAAGCTGCCGTCGCGGGTGTATGCCGAGGTGCCATCGGGCATCATCACTTCAAAGAAGCCGCGACCGTTGGCCATCACATCCAGAGCGCGGCCGGTCTGCTGTTGGCTGCCCTGTTCGAAATGCTTGGAGGTGGCAACCACGCGTACACCGGTACCCAGCTGCAGGCCGGTAGGCAACTGCGTCTGCGCAGAGGACGAACCGCCGGGCTGACGGACCTGTTGGTACAACAGGTCCTCGAAGCTGGCGCGGTCGCGCTTGAATCCGGTGGTATTGGTGTTGGCCAGGTTGTTGGAGACAACCGACATGCGCGTCTGCTGTGCATCCAAGCCGGTCTTGGCGACCCACAATGCCTGATTCATGATGCGATTCCTTGTTGAGGGATACCGGCCGATTGGCCCTTGCCACTGTCAATGCATGGGCTGTGCCAAAACTCGCGCCGGAATCTCGGCGCCGAGTGCATTGGTTCTGCGATGGCCTACGCTTGCGAGATGGAGCCGTTCGCGCCGGAACAATGGGCGCAGGCCAGATAGGGGCAAGTGCGAGGTAAAAGAGATGTCGCTGGAAACGGGTAAACCACCGTTTCCAACGCTGGCCCGGCCAAAGGCGGGGGCACGCGCACTGCATGTGCGCTGGGGTTTTCCATCAGCCGTTGAGGCGCAACAAGCTGTTGGCACTGCGCGCATTCTCGTCGCCGTGCTTGATTACCTTCACCTGCATTTCAAACTGGCGCTGCAACTGGATCATCTGCACCAGTGCGCCGGCCGCATCGACATTGCTGGATTCCAGCATGCCGCTGTCCAGTGCCTTGCCTTGGCGCTGGGCAAAGGGCTGCTGCGGATCGGTGTTGCGCATCAGTCCATCGAGGCGGCGTTCCAGCCGTTCGTTGGGCGCATCAACCACGCGCAGGCGGCCAATCATCGCCATCGTCTGCGGGCCTTCGCCGAGCGGAATGATCGACAACGTGCCGTCGTGACCGATCTCCATGGCCTGGTGCGGCGGCACTGCGATCGGATTGCCATTGTCATCGAGTACCGCGTTGCCTTCGGCGGTCACCAGCTGTCCGTTCGGCGTCAACGACAAAGCGCCACTGCGGGTATAGGCTTCGCTGCCATCGCTGGATTGAACCGCCAGCCAACTGCCCGGCTGCAGGGATAGGTCCAGCGAATTACCGGTGATCTGCTGCGCGCCGACGCGGCGGTTGAAGCCGGCATCCACATGCACCGCATCCACCCGCGACGGAAAGCCAGGCCCCTGGATGCGGAAAGCTTCGGTGTTTGCCAGCGCTTCCTTGAAGCCGGGCGTATCCGAGTTGGCCAGGTTGTGCGACACGGTGGCCTGCGCCTGCAGCGAGGCGCGGGCGCCGGTCATGGCGACGTAGAGGGCTTTGTCCATAGGGCTGGGATTCGGGATTGGGGGCGGGAAATCGGCGAGCAGCGGCAGGATTGCGGTGGAGGACAGCGGAACCCATGACTACAGGTCCGTTTCAATCAAGAAGCAACGCCTTGCAGAGACAGCAGCAGAACCGGGGCCAGGAATCGGCCACGTGATGGCCAATCCCCAACCCGATTCCCCAAGCCCTGCGTTAGCGGATATTGATGATGGTCTGAGTGACCTGGTCCTGGGTCGAGAGCATCTGCGAATTGGCCTGGAAGTTACGCTGGGCGACGATCATGTTGACCAGCTGTTCGGTGAGATCCACCGTCGAGGCTTCCAGCGAACCGGCCTGGATCTGGCCCAGATCCGAGGTATCCGGTGCCCCCGTGCGCGGGTTGCCCGACGAGAAGGTCTCAACCCACAGATTGTTGCCTTGGTTCTGCAGGCCCTGTGGATTGTTGAACGTAGTCAATGCAACCTGGCCCAGGGGCTTGTCGTCGCCGTTGGAATAACGCGCATACACCACGCCTTCTTCGGAGATGCTGATTTCATTGAGCTTGCCAGCGGCGTAGCCGTCCTGGCGGGTATCGCGCATTGCGAATTTTTCGCCGTACTGGGTAGCGCCTGCAACGTTCAAGGTCAGGTTGACCACGCCAGCGCCGGTGCTCGGAGTGAACGGTGCCAGGGTGATGTCGCCGTTTGCCGGGTTGGTCAAGGCGCCGGCGTTGGAAAACTGCAGCAACGATGGTCCGCCAGCGGGTTGGCCGTCAATGTAGTTGTGTACCTGCCACTCGTTGGCATTGGCTGTCTTCACGAAGTACGAGGTCTGGGTGTGACTGACACCCAACGAGTCGTACACGGTGGTGCCACCGGTGGAGTGGTTGTAGGTATTGGAGTCGGTTGGGTCGAATGGGGCCACCGTCGGCACCGGCGCATTGCCGGGCAGGGTGAATGCCATGTTGACCAGGCTGCTCTGCTTGGGCGGACTGTCGGTGGTGAGCAACTGCAGGTCGGTCAACTGGCCATCGAAGCGACTGCCATCGGCGCTGGGGGTAAACACCTGCAGGCGTGCACCCTGTGGGTTCACCACATAGCCGTTGTTGTCGGTCTGGAAGTTGCCGGCACGCGAGTACACACGTGCGCCATTCATGTTCATGGTGAAGAAGCCCTCACCGGCCACCGCCAGATCCAGGCTACGCCCGGTCTGGTTGATGTTGCCCTGGGAGAACTGCTGCGCCACATTGGTCAGGCGTGCACCGGAACCAATCGCGTTGCGCGACAAACCATAGCTGGTGGCATTGAACAGGTCGGCGAACTCGGCGCGCGATTCCTTGAAGCCGGTGGTGTTGACGTTGGCGACGTTGTTGGCGGTGACATTCAAATCTGCGTTGGCCGCGTTGATGCCCGACAGAGAGACATTGAAGCCCATGGCGATACTCCTGGGAAATCGAAGAGGGGGCTCAGCTGACGCGGAGCACGTAGTCGAGCGGGGCAGTGCCCAGCCCCTTGAGGTTCAGATACAGGCCATCGGTACCCACCGTCACGCTTTCCACTTCTGCCTGCACATAGGTGTTGAGCTTGCTCTGCGCGCCGGCGCTGTCGGTGTGGGTGGCGGTGACGGTATAGCTGCCGGCCGGCATGCGTTTGCCATCGGCATTGGTGCCGTCCCATTGGAAAGCGACCTCACCCGCAGCGTTGGCCGGAACGGTCAGCTGATTGACCTTCAGGCCGTTGGCATCGGTGATATCGACCGTGACGGAACCGGCAGACGGCGCCGCAACCGTGCCACTGGTGCCACCTTCGGCCTCCAGTGCGACCTTGGTTGACGGCACCATCACCTCGTGACCAACCAGCGCCGCGCCGCGCAGGACCTGGTCGCTGGCCATGGACTGCTGGAAGCCCTTCACCGAGGTGTTCAGATCGCTGATGCCCTGCACCGTGGACAGCTGCGCCATCTGCGCGACCATCTGGCTGTTGTCCATGGGTTTGGTCGGGTCCTGATGCTGCAACTGGGTGGTCATCAGCTTCAGGAAGTCGGCCTGATCGAGCGAGCCCTTGTTCTTGCTGGTGGTTGTGGTGTTCGGGGCAGTTAGTCCGAGCGAGGCGTAGAGATCGGAGTTGACGCTGGTACTCATGTCGGCGGATTCCTGGGGAGTGGGCTCAGCGGCCCATGGTCAGCGTGGCCAGGGCAAGTTCCTTGGCCGTGCTGAGCATTTCCACGCCGGCCTGGTAATTGCGCGAGGTGGAGATGAGGTTGACCATCTGCGCGACCGGATCGACATCAGGCGAATACACATAGCCCTCGCCATCGGCCAGCGGATGATTGGGTTCGTAGCGCTTGATCGGCGCTGCGTCGCTCTGCGCGATCTCCTTGACCTGCACGCCGGTCAGGTTGGGATCAGTGCGGCTGGTGACGGCCTGGAAGATCGGCTCCAGTGGCTTGTACACCGCCTGTGGCGAGCCAGCGATCGAATCTGCATTGGACAGATTGGAGGCGATGGTACTCATGCGCACCGACTGCGCCTGCAAGGCCGAGCCGGCAATATCAAAAATGGGGAGATTGCTCATGGCGCGCTTCCTTATTGGCCAGTGATGGCGGTGAGCATGGTCTTCACCTTGGACTCGACGAAGCTCAGCGAGGCGCGGTACTCCAACGCGGCACGGCCGTAAGCGGCGCGCTCTGTATCCGGGTCGACCGTGTTTCCGTCGAGGCTGGGCTGGGCGCCTTCGCGAAGGATCTGGAACGGGTTGAGCCCGTTGGCGCCGCCGATGGCATAGTGCTGTTCGGCGGTGGCGGTCAGCAGGCCATCGCCGCTGGTCGCGCCCTGGGCATTGCGCAGGGCGGCATCAAAGTCGAGATCGCGGGCCTTGTAGCCCGGCGTGTCGGCATTGCTCAGGTTGCTGGCAATCAGCTTCATGCGCTGCTCGCGCAGCGGCATTGCCTGGGCGTGGATGCCTAGATAGTTGGAAAACAGGTTGGCCATGTGGAACCTCCCACGGAACGTTGCCGGGGAAGCTGCAAAACCTGTGCCAGAAAGCCACGTAGCGCCGAGCCATGCTCTGCAGGGGCTTTACCGGCAAAAACCCGGCGGGCCACAAGAGGCTGGGGGGGGGTAGTGGGGGGGGGGGGGGGGGGGGGGGGGGTGGGGGGGGGGGGGGTGGGGGGGGGGGGGGGGGGGGTGGGGGGGGGGGGGGGGGGGTGGGGGGGGGGGGGGGGGGGGGGGGTGGGGGGGGGGGGGGGGGGGGGGGGGGCGGGGGGGGGGGGGGGG
>NZ_JBRREH010000045.1:0-38811 GCF_056760175.1 Stenotrophomonas sp. STEN021
GTTCGAATACATCGAGCGGTTCCACAACCCGAGGATGCGACGAAGGGTCGCCAGGCAAGACCAGAAGTTCTCAGCCCTTTTACAACCGTCCGTGATTTCGGGGTAGAACCCGTCACAGGTCGTCGCCTACGAAGGCAAGCGGACTGACGGCGGTCTGGATGGCGAGACCGTGTTCCATACGAAGACAGGGAGTCCTGGCGTCATCCTGACGATGCAGAACGGGCGCGTGGAAGGGCCGATCAAGATCTACTTCGCCGAGAAGCCTGGGCAACCCTCCTATCAGGCCACGGCTGTGAACAACGGTCTGGAGGGAGAAGCGATCAGCTACTACTTGAACGGCCAGGTCAAGGTAAAAGCCAACTTCAAAGGCAGCGTGCCTGTAGGGCTGTGGGAAGCCTACTGGGAAGAGAACGGGGCAGTCTCGGAGCGGGGCATGTACGAGGGTGGAAAGCTGGTCTCACAGACCCACTATCTGCAAGACGGCACGGAGTACCTGACCGAACCGGAGATGTGGGCGCTCCATCGTTCGATCTCACAAAGTGATGATTTCACTCTGACGCCCAAGCAGGAAGTTCTGCTGACAGAGGCGGAGAAGCGATACAACGCAGTACGCCTGTTGACGCCGGCCCAACGCGAAGCGAAGTACCAGGCGGAGCAGGAGAGCATTCGGGCCGACAAGATCGCTCGTGGACTGGATCCGGACTGCTGGGTCTGTGACGGATCGGACAAAAGGAACTGACGGGGTAAAGAGGGTAGATAGCGGGCGTGCGTCGGCACGTCCGCTGCATGCGCTTGTTTTTATTTTTGCCAAAGGATCTCAGGAGAGACGATGAAGAAGGTAGGTATGTTGGTAGGCGCCATGTGGGCCGTACTGGTGCTGGTGGGCTGCAAGAAGGAACCGGCGCTGACCCAAGCAGGGGACATCAATCTTGCTGGATGCGAAGTACCGGCGGGTTTGACGCCCGTGCAGGCAGAAGCGGTTAGCTGCGCACCTGCGCAAGCAGAGCCGCAAATCAGTGCAGGGACGTCTATAGCCGCTTCGGATGAGAGCGTCATCAATGAAGCATTGGCTCGAGAGGCCTTCATCTTCAATCAGTCAGAGGAAGACGTCGAAGCTAGGCGCTTTGCCGATGGGGACCTCAATGGTGACGGTGTCAGTGACAAGGCCGTGCTGTTCGTACTGCAGGCCACTGACGGCGGTAACGGTTACGCCACGCACCTGGCGGTCTTCCTCAAAGAAGGTAATGGTTTGACGTATGCAGACTCACTGCCTGTGTCGGGTTATGGGGAGGGAGTTCAGGAGTTCGCAGTGCAGGGAGGGATGGTTGTCATGAAGATACTGGTCCAAGGACCGGGTGATGCAACCTGCTGTCCCTCGGTGGAGAAGAATGTGAGCTACGTTCTTCATAACGGGAAGTTGACTGAGGTAGCTAGCAAACACGAATGAGGAGAGCACGCGCGCGATTCAGTCAGCCGTCGCTAGCGTCTGCTGGCTGAACGCGCCTAGTGCCCTGTCGCCTGGGTGAGATGCCGTCTATCTCAGCGCGACAGCAACGGCTTCCAACGATCCGAAGCCATCGGACCTATCCAATGCCATCAGCTGCTCTTCGGTCTTCAGCCTATAGGGCCCATCTACCCCAAAAAGGTAGTGATCGCCTTGAAGTGCACCACATGTCTGGCAATGATTGGCCCAGTATGCAAAGCCCGCCGTGCGGCTTTTTGCCAAGCGAAGCCAAGGCGCCTGCGCTTGGGGGAAAAGCTGGGCCTGTGAGTCCAAGGCTTCCACCGACTTCAGTAGTGCCGGCTCGTCAGATGTCAATACCTCTCCATCCTGCAGGTCAATCTCCTGAAAGGATGGAACCCATAGGGCTGCCGTGGGTGTGACGTCACGGCAGTAATAGCAAGTTGTTTGGGATAGCAGGAGCGCGTAGCTGGGGGCGAGTAGGGTGGCGATCATCAAACGAGCGCCTTAAAGGGTTTGGTCATTGCAAATTTCTGTTATAACCGGTTAGTCCAATGAAGGATGCGCCTTAATACGATTTCACCGTCATGATTGAATTCTTCCACTTCTTTCGTGCTTTTCAGCCATTCCAGCGCAGCGTCAAACTTACTTCTCGGCATGTCGGCTAACAGAAAAACGTCTTCCAATGAGGCGGTGCGATATAGTCGATCCCGGGCTGAGGCTGTATCCAGGCACGTTAATATAAAATCGGAATTTTGCCAGGTTGTTCGCCTTTTAATAGGTTTAGATTGTCTTGTGGTCCAGCCTCTTGCATTCTTTTTGGCGGCTGCCTCTGCTTTTGCGATTGCCTTATCAGAGTACTTCGCGGGGGCGTCCACAAATACCCAGCGATACTGCGAAAGTGACCATTCCATGATCGCCCAGGCGCGTTTCACCATGTCGAGCGGGACTAGCCCTGGACGATCACAAAATACCTGAAGAACCACCGCCACCCTGAGTGTGTTCTCCCATGCTCTACGGGCGGCATCATCAACAGCCTCATACTCAGTTTTAGCCCACCGGATCAGTCGGTACTCCAAGGACGTCATGTACGCTGAGGCATGTATATCAAAGCTGATAGGGATGCGGCTGAAATCCCCGCGGTCATACTTTTCGTTTATCTGACTGATCAGGTCGGCGACTCTGGATTGGTATGCGTCGGTTGCATACTTTCCAGGCGGTGCTTCGTAGGAATCGTTCTCCGGAAATCTTTTGGGGTCGTGGCAGCCCACAATGGACCGCGGCCACCAGCCCACCCCCCGGTCACGACGGTCAAATCGGGCGACATAGTCGTACATCAAATCCGGTTGAATCCGAAATCCCACGCTCCCACGTGCATCACTGGCCTCCAGAGTCGCACCACGGACCTGCCAGTCCAAGGGGGGATTACCGCTCCACAACTGCGTCAAAGCGTCAGTGTGCTTCTTGAATAGCTCGGTTTCCAACAGGCTTGAACCATCTTCGCGCTGGAGTGTCATGTTCATGCCCGTGCCATCCAGCGTTTCCATCAGCGAACGAAAGCTGATGGCCTGGGTTATCAGTGCTTCCACTCGAGGCAGTCGCCTCTGAAGTGGCGGATCGACTACATCAGTTCCCTGATGCGCCGGACGAACACGCGCCTTCTTTGCCTTGATGAACTGTTCGAAGAAAACTCCGTAGGAGCGCCCTTTGCCTGTGGCCGTTGGGGCCAGGGCACACGTATTGATGGTCGCTGGCAGAACTCCACCATCAGGCGCCCGACAGTCAAATCCGCAGTGAACGACAGCGCCCGCTGCTGAAAGTGCGTCTGTCAGTGCGATTGCCGCCGGTACGCGCTTGGCGGTAATGAGATGCAGGGCGACGGAACGCAGGGGATCGGGCAACTGATCGATAGGGCAGATCGGTCGATGGTGCGGGATAGGGTGGGGGGTCTCGAACAAGAGGGAGCTCCGGTGGCGCAATGCGGCATGTTGATTCGAGCCTAATCATTCAGTTGTAGAAGGCAATAGCTGGGCACCCATATCGAACCGGCGACAAGGTCCATTGCCTAGGATTTGGACGCTATCGGACAAGCCGAGTTAACCCCGTAGGGGAAAAGGCAAGTTTTCTTTCGCTAAGTGAGCGATAGCTCGGAGCACTCGCCCGTGGATGAGCCGGCCTGCGCAAGCTCCTTTGCTTGGACGCTTGCCTAGCCCCGGCAGATCGGCACATTGCCGCACCCCCAGCCGGTTGGATTTGGCAAGCTGCAAATTCCTTGATTTTTTTTCCGTATTCGCTTGGCGAGCCATATGCTTTGCTGTGCCTCTACCCGCCCGGCATGCAGTGCGAGGCGGCCTTAAAGGACGTTTGTAGGAGGTGGTTATGAACAACAGCAAGATTCCTCGCGGTCAGGTTGACCGCAGTCCGGGTTCGTATTTGCCCGCCCGCTTTGGCTTCGATGGTTCTTGGAGTTCCGAGACCTTGGGCGAGCCGCGTACTCTGTCAACAGACGTGATGACTACGAAAGTGCGCCTCTCGGGCGTTTATTGCGCGCGGGTGGACCAGCCCGCAAGCGAGCCGTGTGCGGTAGCCGTCCCTGCGCCTTCCGACACCTTCTTGCGAGAGAAGCAGGTTCTGGAGATCACCGGCTTGGGTCGTTCGTCGATGTGGTCGTATTGCAACCCGCGCTCGCGTTACCACGATCCGTCTTTCCCGAAGCCGGTGAAGATCGGTGCACGCGCGGTCGCATGGCGCGCCAGTGAAGTCTTTGGCTGGGTCGCCTCGCGTCGTGCTTTCAAGTGAGCGATTCGCTAACTCGGCAGTGTTGACATAATGGACTGAAGCAGGAATTGCTTGGGCCTGGCGGGATTCAGTACGGGGATTTCCAGTGAATTCCCTTAGGGGAAATTCGGATATATAGATTATCTATCTATCTAATCTATCCATCTATCTGGGTGGTTAAGCTGTCCTTCTAGGGAATCAAGCTGATCCATCTGTCTGTGTAATCCATCTGTGCGGATATATATCTGTGTGGATATATCCGCACTTAGTGTGCGCTCTACTTGTTCGTTACTGTTTCAAGCTAGGCTTGACCTGCAAATACTCCATGACTGGCATCGCAGGCAAGACTTGTTGCCGAGCCGCTATCAGGGGCGGCCATTTATTGCGTCAATCTCTTTTGCGCTCCCTGTCCACGCTTTCGAGTGACTGCCGCTAATTGCCGCAGGAGCAGGGCGGGGTGCTCCATCCCGGAAACAACATGAAAAATCGTAAGCAGAAGGGAGCCCCGGATTCAGCGTGGGCTATTAAGGTCAAAAAGATTGTTAAGGCAGAAGCGGCTCGCGAACGCTTGGTTGAGACCTGCGTTCGTGTGGTGAGTCAGAACGGTCGGGTACGAGTCCCTGGTACCGAGCAGTACTACAGCACCGACCAGGAAGCTGTCTGGTTCACGGGTACCGATGACACGGCGTTCAAGGACTTCACCTCGATAACGTTGGCTGAGCTGTACGAGGCTCTCCGGTGCGAGGGGGAGCCCGGCACGCTGGCTTCGCGTCGGAAGGCATTGGATCCTTATGTGCTGACCAAGTTGGGGAAGCTGATCGTGAGTGCGTGTGCGCTGTATCGCCAGGAGTGGGCGACAACGTACAGCAACCACGTGTTCAACCCTGAAACCACTGTGCTGATGCGTGCCATGAAGCGCTACGCACGGGCCATCGGCCACTCCAAGATGGGAGAGGGGCTGCAGTCAGAGGATCTGGCGCTCTTGCTGGCTCGGTTCTGCCGGTTTGTGCGTCGTGCGTGCGGCACGTGGCGCTTCATCAACGCAGTACGTGAACAGAACAAGCAAGCGCAGGCGAACTTCGAAAGCGCCCGTGAGTACATCTGCTACTTGGCCGGGCGCCATTCAAAGTTGCTGATCATGCGAATTGATCTGTACTACAGCCCGTACTACGACGCGCCAGGAGCATACAAGCACATTGACCGCTTCCTGAACTGGCTGCGCGATAGTGCCTGGTGCAGGCGGCATCTGCCGGACTACTTGGGTTTCATCATCAAGTGCGAGAACGGGGTAGTGCGCGGCATGCATTGGCACCTGATGGTGATCTGTGAGGGCAACGAGCAGCAGAATGGCGGTTGGCTGTCTCAGCAGCTCGGTGAGGCGTGGATGGCTCGTGTCGGGGCGACGGCAGGCAGCTACCATAACTGTTGGGTCGATCGAAAGAACTATGAGTATGACGGACTGGGTGTACTCACCCTCAAGGACAGGGAGAAAATGATCGGACTGCGTGCCGCGCTGCACTATCTGACCAAGCAGGACTGCGTGCTCAAGCTGACCAATGATAAGACCCGCAACTTCTGGCGGTCGACCATGAGTAGCAAAGAGCCGAGCAAGCGCGGCCGACCGCGAATGGAGGAGAACAGCGTGCAGCTGCTCAAGGAGATGTTGGGCGGGCGTCGTAGCAAGTATCCGCCTGGCGTCGAACCGCGTAGCAGAGCGTAGTTACCTGTGGCAATTGCGGTTGCTGCCTAGGCGCACCTTTCCTTTCAGGCGTGATCAGCAAGGCCGTAGAGGACAAACAAGATGTAGCCCTCCAGTGGTGGAGGGCTACATTTTAGTTCAATGTTTGATCAGGACTCGGGGAAGTGTGGCGAGCTGATTGAGTGGTATCCGTCCTTGAGCGCATAAGCTTCCGTAACCATGGCGGGCTAGGCTGGAATGCTTGGCCCGTCATAATTGACCTGAGTACTTTCCTGCAAGTTCTTTGGCCTGATTGATGCTTAGCTCATCGATCCGGAGTAGGTTGTCGATAAGTACGGAAATGTCATTTTCTCTGACTGCGCGCAAGTAATTGTGTAACCGTGCCACTTGATAGCGCATCCATGCATGATAGCTAAGTGTGGTCCCCCTAAACGTAGCTTGATACTCGAAGAATCGGTTCAGGTAGATCTGGACGACACCTTGGTGCTGATGGGGATCGTCCGCATTTCGCCCCTTATCAAAGTGCCAACGTGCACGACTGCCTTGGGTTTCTTGGCCGTGCCAGTAAGGTTCATATGGGATGCCTGCTTTCTGCTCGTAGTGGAATGAGCAGAAAGCTGAAACAACGTCGCAAATGGAGAGCACCGGAGCTTTCGGGTCGTTCGATCCAAAAATTCTAGACTTGTAACGCACGAGCAGCCATTCCGCTCGTTCAGCGTTGAGGTCCACTCGACCGTCAATGCCAGTTGCGGAGCGTATAGCAGAGACTATCTCTTCGCGATAGTCTGAGCTCAGTCGATCAATGCTTTTGGGTGTAAGCCATTGATCGAATGGCGTCACTTGAATGTCCGAGTTCAAGGCAATGGCGAGGCAGATCTTCTGGAGATGCTCGATGTCGGCCGCTGAAGTGTCCTTGATTGCGGTGGAACGGAGATGCTGATGGTGGTGCATGACGAAGTGCCGAAAGGCAAGCGTCTCTAAGTAAACAAACATGGCCTCTGATGTAGGGCAGAGCGGTTCTTTGCTAAGACGGATTTCGATAGCATCCTGGAGATTGGATAGCGCGTGATAGGCCTGCGCCAAGTTGTAGTCGCTGCTGATTGCCGAATTCAATATTCGAGAAACCGCATCGCTGGTTCGTTCTGCAATCAAGCAGAACTTTTCGGCCGTTGTCTTGTGCTGTTCGTCGCCAAGAAACTGAGATAGGCGACGTCGCTTGCTGGCATCCACGTCATTGCTTAGGGTGCCTACTAGACGATTGATTAGTTCAGCAGCTTCCCTGTCCCTGGTAATGGTGGTTCCAGTGCTGAACTCCATGGTTGGGCGGTCAACTGGGGAGCGCAGGAGGTTGAATATTTGTTTACTACTACGTTCGTTTTCAAGAAATAGAAGTTCTATGGTCCGCATTGTATCGATCGGGAGCCTTTCGCTTCCATCGGTCACCGATACTTCAACGGAACTCTGGAGGAAGGCGAATAGCTTCTTGAGGGATCGAAACGTAATCTTCTCAAAGCTGCCTCTTGGGTGATAAAGATTAAGGTGATCGAGCAACTCTTTGACTGTTGCTGTTCCTTCAACCCCGTTAGTCGCGACACGGCGTGAAAGAAAATCGCGGGACACTTCCTGTGCGGCCTTTGCTGATTCCATTTTCAAACTCGTCATGTCCGTCGTGCGTCTTTATTGGCGATCTTACTTTAGAAGATTCAGTCTATGCTTGATCACAAGGGAGCTGAATTGCCACGGATTTGACAGGGGCGACACCCTGGAGATTTCTATGCCAGCGTGAAGGATCGTGAGGCTGGCTGCCTTCGCAGATAGGCATGTGGTGGCTGCGATCCATCCTCTCGCATCAAATGGGCAATCCGGTGCTTGCAGCTACTCTCGGGGTCGGTTACCCATCCGTGATTGGAAGGCAGCCCTGAACCGATTTACCATCCAGTTTGAGGGGCGACTCCCTCAGCTGTAACCCGAATCCCGTTTACACAAAAATCTGCACACGCTCGGTCATTGCGCAGCAAGCGGCAGGCTGTTGAGCTCTGCGCGTGCTTCCCGCCATCGCGGGAAGTGTTCGTCAAGCAGTGCGATAAAGTGTTCGTCGTGGGTTGGCGCTATCAGGTGGGCTATTTCGTGGACCACCACATACTCGAGCAAGTGCCGCGGCTTTTTCACCAGCTCAGTGTTCAGGCGGATATGGCCGCGGGCATGGTTGCAACTTCCCCAGCGGGTCTTCATGCGTTGCAGGTAGTAGCCATGCACCTTGACCCCAAGCCGGGGTTCCCAGGCCTTGATCAGATCGGGCAGAACGGCATGCAGCTGCGCCTTGTGCCATGCATGCATCATTTCCGCGCGCTTTACCTCATCGGCACCGGGGCGCACCCTGAGCGTGATGCGTTTGTGATCGAGGCGGACCTCCGGCTTGGCATCCACATACTGCACATCAAGCAGGTAGCGATGCCCCCAAAGGATGTGGCTTTCGCGGGTGATATGACGCCGCGGGGTCTCACGGGCCTGTGCACGGAACTCGGCTTGCTGTTTACGGATCCAGCCGAGCCGAGTGATGGCATAGGCCCGAAGCACGTCCAGGCGCGAGCGCATGGGTGCGACCAGCGTGACCCGGCCTTCTGGCGGATGCACGGTCAGGTGTACGTTCTTGACGTCCTTGCGCGTCACCGCGATTTCGATATCGCCCAGCAGAAAGGTGTCCATCATCGGTAGCCAGCCTGGTTCTTGACCAGCTCGTACAGCTTGATCATGGCCTCACGGTTGCCCTCAACCACCGCAAGCAGGGCGCGCTGCACGGCTCGTTCCTTGATCGCGTCACCCTTCCAGCCGGCGGGCACATCCGCGCGCATGACCGCGTCGATCTTCACCGCCATGCCGATCAGCTCGCTGCCGTGCAGCGGCGCATCATCGGCAATGTGCGTGGCATCGACGGGCCTGGCCAGGATGTCCGGCAGGTTGCGGTAGATAAGGGAGGCCTCGGGCTTGTCACGCAACGCCTCGGGCACCAGCTCGCCACCGGCTGCATGCGTTGCCAGTTTCCTGGCCAGTGCTTCGGCCTGCCTCAGGAACTCCGCGTAGCTTTCCGCATCGGCGCGCGACTGCTTGATTAGCTCGTCAAGCAGGCTCGACATCTCCTTGAAGAAGCGCGGATCGGTCAGGCGCTCCTGGATGATGGCCTTGCGCACGTTGTTGATGATGCCCTCGGCCACCGCCTTGTTGCTGCTGCCCTTGGCATTGAGCTTCTGCGCGATGGCGTCGTGGATGCCGCTCTTGACGATCAGGTCCATCAGCGACAGGTCGCCCATGTCACCCAGTTCACGGGCTTCATCGGCGCGCACGTAGCGGTTGAGCAGGTCGCGCATATCGCCCTCGAAGGGCTTGATGTCGAACTCCTCGCCGGAATGGTTCTTGATGGTCGCGCGCATCTCGACGTAGAAGGCCACCTCCCGCTCCAGCCGGTCTACCGTGGCCTCGTTGTAGCCAGCGTTCGACAACTCGCTGCCAATGTCCGCCCAGGCCCGCACGAACGCCGTCACCAATTTGTAGAAGGAAATGCGCAGTGGTTCGGTCTGTTCCAGCGCCTCGGCATCCTGTGCCTGGCCGCAGAAGTAGGCGATGAACTGCTCCAGGTCGCGCGGCGCCAGCACCGGCTCGCACAGGTGTAGCAGCGCCTCGCGACTCTCCTCCAGCTTCTTCACGCCTTCGCTGATCCAGTTCTTCAGGATGACATTGCCGTCTTGCCCGTCCTTGCCATCCACCACCAACTGGTCGGAGCTGTAGACCGAAATGGCCTCCTGTACCTTGCCGAACAGTTCCTTAAAATCGACGATGTAACCGTAGTCCTTGTCATCGCCATCGAGGCGATTGGTGCGGCAGATCGCCTGGAACAGGTCGTGGTCGCGCAGGTTGCGATCCAGGTAGATGTATGAGCAGCTGGGCGCGTCGAAACCGGTCAACAGCTTGCTCACCACGATCAGCAGCTTGCAGTTGGCCGGCTCGTCCTTGAAGCGCCGCTTCATCTCCGCTTCGTACTTGTCGGTGTTGTCGAAATCCTTGAGCACCCAATCCCTGTAGGTGTCGTACTTGTAGCGGTAGTCGCTGCCCGCAGGCTCCTTTGAATACTGGGTCTTGTCCGGTTCGAAGGAGGTGATGATGCCGACGTGCCTGCCGAAACTGGTGTTCTGGAACAAACGGAAATAGTGGCAGGCGTCGTAGATCTCGTCGGCCACCAGGATTGCGGTGCCATGCCCGTCGTTCAGGCGGCGGCGCGTGTCGAAGTCCTCCAGGATGCTGCGGATGATGCGGTCCTTGCGCTCGCCCGAGCTGAGCAGCTCCTCCATCGTGGCCCAGCGCTTGCGCAGTGCCGCCTTCTGGAAGTTGTTGAGGTGCTTGGTCTTGTTGGCGAAGTACTCTTCGATCTTCTTCTGGTTGCCCAGCTGCTGCGGTACCTCGCGCGCCTCGTACTTCAGATCCAACACCACCTTGTCGGCCACCGCTTCGGGGAATTTGTAGGTGTGGATGTAGGTGCCAAATACGTCGTGGGTGGTCTGCCTGTCCTTGCGCAGCAGTGGCGTGCCGGTGAAACCGATGAAGATCGCATCGCCCAGCCAGCGCTTCATCTGCTTGTTCATGTCGCCGCCCTGGGTGCGATGGGCCTCATCCACGAATACGTAGAAGCGCCCGTGCGCGCGCGGCGGCAGGGCGGTCAGGTCGCTGGTATCGAACTTGTGGATCAGCGCGCACAACAGCCGTGGCTTAGTTGCGCCCAATTTGTCCACTAGGTCGGCGCGTGAGCCCACCCGGGTGGAGTCCAGCCCGGAGTTCTTCAATACCTTGGTGATCTGGTCATCCAGCTCCTCGCGGTCGGTAATGACCAGGATGCGGGCATTGGCGTCGTCCTCCAGTAGCCATTTGGCTAGCAGCACCATCAGGATGCTCTTGCCGCTGCCCTGGGTATGCCAGATCACCCCGCCTTCGCGTTTGCGGGTGCGTTCCTGCGCGGCCTTGATGCCGGCGTACTGGTGCTGCCTCGGCACCTTCTTGATGCCGGCGTCGAAGATCACGAAGTGGTAGAGGAAATCCAGCAGCCGCGCCTTGTCCAACATCTGCGCCAGCGGCCGGTCCAGCAGCACGCCGGCCTCGCCAGCGGCCAGGCCGGCCTCGTCCTTCCACTGCACATAGAACGCTTCCGGGCTACCCACGGTGCCGTAGTACAGCCCTTGTGCATCGTTGCCGGCCAAAAGCAGTTGCACGGTGCTGAAGAACGCCTGGTTGAAGGCAGGCTCCTGGTTGCTAATCAACTGGCGTATGCCTTCGGCCTTGTCTTTGCTGCCACGCTTGAGCTCGATCACCGCCATGGCGATGCCGTTGATGTACAGCACCATGTCCGGGCGGCGCTCGAGACCCCCACGCAGGGTGACTTCCTCGGCCAGCGCGAAGTCGTTGTTGTCCGGGTTGGCCCAGTCGATGAAGTGGACCTTCCGGGTCTGCTCGCCCAGTGCGGTCTGCACGTCGGCGCCATAGCGCAGCAGGCCATAGGTGCGGAAGTTGGCGTCGTACAGGGTGTTGCCGCGGATCTCCGCGGTGGCTTGCAGCTGGCGCAACGCCGCCGATACCTGCGCATCGTTGTAGCCGCGCCGTTTCAGGTTGGCGCTGAGGTACTCCGGCTCGATATTGCGATTTCCCTCGCGTTTGCTCCAGTCGCTCAGGTTGTCGTAGCCCAGGCAGTCCGCACGCGAGAGGTCAGTGAACAGCCTGGCCACACGGTTCTGGGTGGTGCGTTCGGCACGGGGGCGGTTATGCATCGGCGGCCTCCGACAGGATCTCCGCTTCCACGTATCTGCGGAATGCAGCGACATCCGTGAAGCAACGGTATCCGGCCTGGCTGGCAAGCGTTATGACAGCCGCTTCCTCGTTGAGAAGCACAACCACCGGCTGGCTCAACTCTTCCTGCAGCCCGGTCGGCCATGCCAGATCGAACACCGCAATCTGTTCACCGCTCTGGGGATCTGCGTAGTCGTAATCAATCATGCCTCTTGGCAAGCCCTGATCCACGACCCAATCATTGAGCGCGTCCAGTTCGGCCTCTTCCGTCTCGCTTTCCACACCGTTGCCAATGAAGGTACTGACGATTGGCGCGACAGCCCCGGACAGCCAGCGCGTATCGCCGTGCAGCAGGTCTTCCAGGCGCTTGTTCAATTCGGCCGCGAGCAAAATCTTGCGCGCCTCCATGAACTCTCTGTAGTTCTCGATCTTCCACAGCTCGGGATCCATCGGGATCCACTGCGATGCCAATGCACCGGGATGCGCCTGCTCGATCTTCGGGAAATAGATCTCCGGAAGCGTGTCACTGATGTCGAGATTGGCGTCCTTGGTCAGAAAGCAGTAGTTGGCCAGTGCGTTGACTTCGGATTTCTTGAACTTGCGCTTGTACAACTGCGCCTTGGGGAAGATGTGGTGCACTTCCAGCTTGCTCATCTTGCCGTGCATGTTGGCCTTGAGGCTGATGCCCGATCCCCAGTCGCGCGCTTCGCCCACCCGAGTCAGCATGTACAGCACGGGATAGAAACGGGCCCCCAGGCTCCAGCCGGTGAAATGGGCTGGCTCGGCACGAAGTCCGCCGTGCCACAGGCGCAGTTGCTCCAGCAGGCGATCCAGATCACCTTCTTCGATTACACCCAGATCCTGGTCGATGAAGGACTCGACCGAACCGGAGAACCGGCCCCACATGCCGGACTGGAAGTACCAGAACAGCAGCTTGTCGCGCTCCTTCTCGTTCGGCGGCCCGAGCTTCTTCTGCTGGCGTTGGTCGAGGTAGCGCGCCATCACCGGGAAACCACCGCGGGAGAACAGCACCCGGTCGTGATCCAGGCCGAGCCGGTCGGCAATCATGTTCAGGCAGGCATCGATCTGCTTGGAGGCACGCTTTAGGGCGTCTTCTACGTCCTTGGGTCCCTGTTCGTGCAGGTACAGGAACTTTGCCTCTCCGGTCAGTACGGTATTCACCGAGCGCAGCAGCCAGTCCAGGCTGAAGTCGTAGCCGCTGTTGTGCCACTCCTTCAGCTTCTTCTTCATCTCGTCGCGCCCGGTTGGCCAGTCGGCGCAGATCTTGGCCAGAGCAAGATCGCCCTTGGACAACTTGGTGCCGCCACTGTTGACGCGATTGAAGATGTCCACCACCACGTCGAGCGACTTGTCCGCGCCGGTGACTTCCTCGATATGCAGGTCAATCTCGGCAATGCCGAGCACGCGGCTCAGGCGTGCCACGTAGTCGCCAATCCTGGGAGCCAATTCAGGCGTGGACAGCTTGCTGATATAGGCCCCCAGGCCATCGGTGCCGCCCTTCATCAGCTCGGACACATCCACCCACAGCGGGTTGTCCTTCATCTTGGCCGGCTGATAGAACTCGAAGGTCTCCGTTTCCAGGTGAAATTGCAGCCCGGTGAAGGCCTTGGCCTTGCCATCGAAGAACTTCGGTGGCTTGCCGCGGATCACGCCGTATAGCGAGGTCATGCGCTGCTGGCCGTCGAGCAGCAGCTTGACGATGCCCGGTGCCAGCGTGCCGTCGCCGCGATGGGTGGCGCCCGTTGATTCGGTGGCCCAGACCAGCAGCCCACCCACCGGGTGGCGCTTGTACATGGAATCGAACAATCCGCGGACCTGATCGCCATTCCAGACGTAGCCTCGCTGGAATTCCGGCAGGGCCATATGGCCGTTGTCGATGTGATCGAGAATGGTCGAAATTTTCATGTGGTGGACTCCCCTGTCGTCCTTGATTCAAATCAACCGGATCCGGCCGGTCAGCAGTGCCTGCATCATGCCTTGCTTGAGCTGGGTGGTTTTGGCGCGTTGGGTTTCGAGGGCGGTGAGTTCGGCGTCTATGTCGCTCAACACCCTCGCAATGACGGCTTGTTCCTCAACTCGCGGCAGAGGAAGTTCAATTTCTTCAAGATCTCCGTGCGACAAGTGCTTGACCGTAGTGCTCGATGTGATTGCCTCGATGACTTTCAATGGCTCTTGCAAACGGTAGTAGGCATAAGTCAGATCCAGATGTTTCGACGGGACTATTCGCCCGACCCGCTGATTGAGCAAAGCCTCGCCCTTGTCCCAGAAGCATGGCAAGAAATCTCCATCCATGCCAATCAAGACATCGCCATTTTTCACTAAAAAATCTGCACCAACCCCGCCGCTGTAGTGAAAAACTTGGTCGTCAGCTTTCAAATCACGGTTCTTCACCAAACGAACCCCATCCCCAGCTCTGTTGAAATACGAAGAACTGAAAGGGAACCCAACTTGGAATCGCAATACCGTATGCAGCTGCTTCACCTCCCACTCCCCACTGAACCCCGGCAGGCGGCGCTTGCCGGTGAGCAGCTCCTGCATCGCACCTTGCTTGATGGCGCGCTTCTTGGCGATCAGCGCATCCTGCGCAGCCAGCAGCGCATCCACGTCACCGAGGGCGGTAGCAATCGCGGACTGTTCGATATCACTCGGAGGCAGCGGAATGGAGAATTTTCGAATTCGCGCCAATGCCAACTTCGGCTGTGCACCAACGGTCCGCTCAGACTCGATGAAATTTTGAACGACTGGCGAGAGCATTACGTGTAGAAGAAAATCTCTGTCACATTCGATTGCGCTGATGCGATTAGCATTTTCAGTAAGATTTGCACCATCAAGCGCGTCCGGAATCTTGCCCACAATGCCAAGTGTTCCCGCCACCGAAATGAACAGGTCATCCTTGTATATCCGGTAGTTTCTAATGGGCGGGAACGCCGCCTCGGGCACGTATTTCACTTCGCGCATATCCACCCGACCCGGGTGCATATCCGTAACGCGGATGTAAGGGTGTGGTGTAACCACATCGCTAACGAAGTAGCCCATGGGCAATCGCTTCCCACTTGTAACTTTCGCAAGCGAATCCAGCGGGTGTAGTCCCCAATCGACGGGAATCACACCAACGTCGGTCTGCTTGTATTCCGGCCTCAGTTCCACGCAAACCCCATCTTTGCCAGATGCCCGGCTACCTTGGCCTCCAGCTCTTTCACCTGCGCCGTCAGTTGCGGCAGTGGTGTGTCATAGCGCTCCGCCAGTTCCTTCACCCGCCGGGTCAGTGCCTGCGATACACGCTCCACCTCGCCCTGCACGGCGGCGGACAGCGTGGCCAGCCATTTGTCATCCACCACCAGTGCCTGGATGTCGGCCACTGACAGCTGCGGGTACTTGGCCAGCGCCTTGGCGTCGAGCTCGGCGTCCAGCGCCTTGAGCCGTCTTTTCAACCCGGCCACTTCGTCGGTCAGCGCCAACCACTGTTTCAGCACCGCCAATTCCTCGGCACCGTCCGGGTCCTTGCCGATTTCGCGGATGCGGTCTTTCACCAGTGCGACGGTGATTCGGTGGAACTCGGCAAAGGCCATGTCCTCGCCGCTGTGCTCTTCCTCCAGGGCTTCCAACGCGCTGCCGGCGCTGTCCAGCGCGGTGCTGGCGGCATCAAGCGCTTGCTGTTCGGCGGCGAAGTAACGTGCCACGACCAGCGGCTTGGGCACCAGGTCGCAGGCCCAGCCCTTGTCCTTGCGCTGGCCTTTCTTGTTGGTCTCGATGATGCGCGCGGGCTCGGCCGTCCAGCCATCAGCAGACAGCAGGTAGGCGTCGTCCTGCATCGTCTGCGCCCAGTAGTCCATCAGGAGCTGATAGATGGTGTAGGCATTGAGCAGCGGCGCCTTGGCATAGGCGGCCAGCAGGCTTTCGGAAACCTCGTGGATGAACTGCTTGGGCTGGCCGCCCTGGCCGAAGCCGATCAGCTGGGGCCGGATGGCTTTTTCCCAGTCGGCGTGCAGCTTGGCCACCGTCGCCTGGAATGCGCGGAACTCGGCGTGGCCAAGGATGGCTTGCTTCACCTCGGCTTGCGGCAGCTTCAATTGCAGGTAGTCGGGGCGGCCCGCAGCCTCGAACAGGGCCTCGCGCAGGGCTGGCATGCTGGCCCAGTAGGTCGCCAGTGCGTCCACGTCGCGCTGCGGAATACCGCCGAGCAGGTGGCCTTCGATATCCTGCAGGTCTTCGGCAGCGCTGCTGTCGATATAGCGCGGCAGGTTGAGGTTGTAGTCGTTCTTGGCGTCTCGGATCTCGTCGAAGCCGACCATGCGCGCATAGCCGGGCACGTGCTGCGCCTTGTTGAAGATGTCGACGATGCGGTGGATGTCCTGCTCGCGCAGGCGGTTTTTAGCGCCGTCCTTCAGGAACCCCTTACTGGCATCGATCATGAAGATGCCGCGACGGGCGTTGGCGTTGTCCTTGTCCAGCAGCAGGATGCAGGCGGGGATGCCGGTGCCGTAGAACAGGTTGGCCGGCAGGCCGACGATGCCCGTCAGGTAGCCGCTATCGACCAGCTGGCGGCGGATCTGAGCTTCCGCATTGCCGCGGAACAGCACGCCGTGCGGCAGGATGCAGGCGCCTTTGCCGCTGGTCTTGAGGCTGCGGATGATGTGCAGCAGATAGGCGTAGTCGCCCTGTTTGGCCGGCGGTACGCCCCAGGCGAAGCGCTGGAAAGTGTCGGCATCCGGGGGGAGGCCGCTGCTCCAGGCCTTGTCCGAGAACGGCGGGTTGGCAACCACGTAATCGAAAGTCCTGAGCCGCTCGCCATCCTTGAACTTGGGATCGGCGAGGGTATTGCCCGACTGCACGGACGCATCCGGGAAGTCGTGCAGGATCATGTTCATGCGCGCCAGGCCGGCAGTGGTGGCCGAGACCTCCTGCCCGTACAGGGTGATTTGCTTGCCTGATTCAGCGGCCACTTTCAGCAGCAGCGACCCTGACCCGCAAGTCGGGTCATAGGCGGTGGTCTGGCGGTTGGTGTTGTGCGGGCCGATGCCGATCAACTGGGCGATGGTGCGGCTGACTTCGGCCGGGGTGTAGAACTGGCCCTTGCTCTTGCCCGAATCCTGGGCGAAGTGGCGCATCAGGTATTCGTAGGCATCGCCAAGGATGTCGTCGTGCTCGGCACGGTTGTCGGAAAAATCCAGTGCCGGGTCTTCGAAGATGGCGACCAGGTTGGTCAGCTTGTCCTGGCGTTCCTTGCCTTCGCCCAGTTTCTTGGGGTCGTCGAAGTCGGGGAAGTCGCTGAGTGACAGGCTGCTGCTGTTGGCTTCGACCAGCGGCTGGATGACCCGGGTGTTGATGCGCTCGCCTATGTCCGGTTTGCCCTTGAAGGCCACCATGTCGGCAAAGCTGGCCCCGGCGGGGATCACCAGCGGTGCCAGATCGTCGCCGGCGTACTTGTCGCTGACGTACTTGATGAACAGCATGAACAGGACGTAGTCCTTGTACTCGGACGGCTCCATGCCGCCGCGCAGTTCGTCGCAGCTGGCCCAGAGGGAGGAATAGAGGTCGGATTTCTTGATGGGCATGGTTGATCAGGTCTGGAATAGCAAGGTCCGCCCTGTATAGGCGGGCCGGTGTGGTGCAGCGCGGCGGTGTCAGGCCGTTACGGGTGCAAGCGCGGGCTCCAAGGATGCTATGACGAACTGTTTTTCGCCATTGCGAATGTTGCGCTGCTTGGGCGCAATGGCCAGCTCGCGGGTGGTTTCCCAGTAGTCGATGCCGGGGTCGAGCATGATCCGTAGCCTTTGGCCATCCAGGAAGTGGATAGTCAGGTTCCTTTGGTGCGGGGCGTTGTGGCGGGATACCTCTACCGTATGCACCTTGAAGCCGGGCAAGGCTTTCTGCAGGTCACGTTCGCGCTCCAGATCGCTGGACCAGTCGCTATAGCCCCCTTGCTGGCCAGGCGGACGATCCATGACGGACATGCTGACGATCTTGACCGGCCGGTCGGCGCCGGCGGTGTACCCAACCACCCCCTTGACCAGAGCGGCAAATGCCCCGGCACATGAGCGGCTGCGGATGTAGCGGTCGGCATAGTCGATGCTCACGACATCCTCTTTCAACCTTTCCGTCAGTGATGGATCAAGCCGGGCCAGGACCGACAGGAACAGCTGCTCGAAGAACTGGCGCGGCTCCAGCGGCGGGTGCGGGGGAATCTCGCTCATGGAAGCGTTGCCACCGGCGTGCAGCTCCTTGTTCAACTCTTGCGCGCTCAGCCACTGGACTACGGGGAAGGCCGGCTGCCGACCGGTGACATGGATGCCGGTTTCCACCTCTTGCGCCCAGCCATGCACCTGGTTCGTGGCTTCAAGGAGCACCGTGGGCAGGAACGCATCTTCGTGCTCGCTCCACAAGCCGGCCTGGGACACCACGCCGGCCTCGTAAAGAATCGCGCAGCGCCGGCGCAAGGTCGGTTCGGCCTTGAACCGTTCCCCGGATACGGCCAACCGGCGCTCCACGCCCGGGTACTTGGCCTGCACTTGCCGCGCCAGGGCCAGCATGGGCGAGGCTTCATTGGCCTGTTCTTCGCCGGAATCGAACAGCGTCAGGCACGCGCCGGCGGCGGTGGACAAGGTGGCGACCAGGGCATCGCGAAGGCTACGTGCTTCCCATACGGCGTCATCGCCAACGCTGGCCTTGGCTGCCGGCGGGACCAGCAGCGTGTGCTGGTAATGGCCCGCCAGCATGTCCAGCACGGCATGCCGGTCTAACTCTTCGGCCACATCGCGGGTGTCGTGGCCCAGCAGGCACTCCGGGCACACCGAACCGCAGTCGGCCGGGCAGTTGCCGGCCTCGTCAATGGCCGCGGACAGCAGCTGTTCTGCTACAGGTTCCAGCGTGGACACGTAGCCCGCACCACCGGAGGCGTCGTCGTATATCAGCACCGCCAAACCCGCTTGGCCGCGCATGACAGTCTTCTGGATGGCAAAGCCCAGTTCGCTTGGCTCGATATCCAGGCGACGGGCAGCCACGTTGCGCAACAACACGGCCAGAGTCGTCGCCACGTTGCGATCCTGCAAGGCCATGCCATCGGCTGTGGGAACAATGAGGTACTCGAGCACGTCGGTGCGGGTGGTGGCTCCGAGGGCCCCCAGGTATTTCACTGCCCAGGCATTGTCGCGGCCCACCGTACAGCGCTTGCCGGTGAAAGGCTCGTCATGCGGGTACTGACCGTTCTTGTTGGGCTCCACCTTCCCGGCGCTCGCCCAGCCGCAGGACAGGCACAGGGTAAAACCTGCTTTCTGCTGCCCGAAGGTGTGGTGATGGATCTGGGAGGAGCGGCCAACGCGGCACCAGCCCCGTTGATTGCTCAGCGGCCGCCGGACGACCGGACTGCCATCCTGATTGCGGACACTGAACACAGGCATTTCCGCAGGCACGTAGGTGGGGCGGGAGATGTCGTCATTGGGCTTCGCACCATGCGGCACCAGAAAGCCAGCTGGCTCGATGTACTCGAACAGGTTGCGCCCACCATCCGCCACCGGGTGCCCGCAGGCAACACAGGCATCCGGCCGCACGATGCTGTCGGTAACCTCGTTGCACTCTTGGCAAAGCAGGCGCCAGCGCAGGTTCTGGAGTTCACTGGCGGCATCGGCGCCCGCTGGCTTTCGCCAGTTCACGGTCAGGCCACCAACGGTGTAGACCGCACCACCCACCACCACGTTTGCGCCAGGCTGGTACTCACGCAACGCCACTGGCAGCTCACGGCTCAAGGACCGGTTGCTCATGCCCTTGCGGTCCGAACCCGCTTCTCCGTGCCCCGGCCGACCTTTGCCCTCCTTCGGATCTTGCACAATGATCAGTTCGCGCACATTGACCGGAAAGCCCCGCGTTGGCAGTACGCCCTGCACGGTGAGCCATTGCAACAGGTACTCATTGCACAGCCGCGTCAGCCGGCGAGCAAGCGCACTCTTGGCAACCGTGTCACTCAGTTCGTCCCATTGCGCCTTGGCCGCATCCCATTCGGCATACCAGCTGGTTGCTGCGGCCTGGAAGTATTCGCGTGCCGTTTCCAGCAGCACCTGCAAGTCCACATCGGCCAGGCAGGAGCGTGTGAGCAAATCGCGGACTTGCGCCTTGCCAGTGAAATTTGCTGCCGGCTGCTGCAGGTAAGCCTGCAACTGCTGGTACGTGGATGCTTCCCGTTGATCTTCGCCCGGCTGCTCACGGACAGGGGGGGTGATTCCAAGAAATCCGCCCATGTTCATGCTCAACGCCCCATCCTGCGCCCCGGCCTGGATCAGGAAATCACGCAGCAGCCACGCATTGAGATGGCGCTGCACGATGACCTGGCTGCCCAGTTGAACCACCGGAGGTTTGATGGGGGAGGCGAGGAACGTGTCGGGCTTGTGGAAGATGGCCAGCGAGCGGGGTTCATCCCTGCAAATGGTGTATGCCAATGCCCGGGTCTCACCGCGGCGACCGGCACGACCCGCCCGTTGCAGGTAGTTGGCAAGCATAGGTGGTGGATTGGCCATGGCAACCACGGCCAGGCTGCCGATATCCACACCCATTTCCATGGTGGTGGAGCAGCTGAGCACGTTCAGGGTTCCCGACTGGAACTCCTGGGTGAGCTCGTCCAGCCGCTGCTGGTCAATCTGGGCGGAGTGTTCGCGGGCCGCATAGAACGGCGCTCCCTTCAGGGCACGGTCCAAGGCTTCCGGCCACAGGCCTTTTGCGGTGAGCGGGTGGCCTTGCTTG
Source organism: Stenotrophomonas sp. STEN021 (assembly GCF_056760175.1). Taxonomy (NCBI): domain Bacteria; kingdom Pseudomonadati; phylum Pseudomonadota; class Gammaproteobacteria; order Lysobacterales; family Lysobacteraceae; genus Stenotrophomonas; species Stenotrophomonas sp. STEN021. The sequence goes on from NZ_JBRREH010000045.1 coordinate 20,517, forward strand.
TTCTGCTCCAGCCAGGCTTCCCGCTCGGCTTCGGCAACCGGCATTCCGTCGCGCTCCCACTGCGCATGCGGCGGGATGGGCAGCTCGATCGCCTCGCAGGGAAGCGGTGCGGCGTCACCCTGGTGATACGGCGACACGTTTCGCAGCGTGGTATCAAGCAGGCGTCTGGTCACCGGGCACAGCCACAGTCGCGTGGGCCGTTGCAGTGCCACGGTGAACCAGCTGAGGAAGTGGCCGATATGCTCCCCTTTTACCAGGTGGCCACTTGCAAGCAGGGCGGCCTTGGCGCCATCGAGAATCTCGCTGACCTGCATGTCGCGCACGCCGGCAAACGTGGCGCGCAACAGTCGTGGTAAGCGTCCACGACCACCGCTTCCGGTATCCGTATTTAGCCTGGGCCAAACATATTTCTGGGCCTTGCTTTCATTGGCCGGAACTTCAGGGACAAGGTACTTGCGACTGAAGCGAGTACCTATCCAGTCTTTTTCGTCGTAGCTCAAGTCGACACAGGCATTCTCGCGGACGATAAAGTCCAGGTAGATCTTCAGGAAGTCCTTCCACTCCTGCAGGCTGCCGCCGATCTCGGTCCATGCTCGTGGCAACGCACCGGCTTGGATGCCATCGATCCCCGGATACCGCAGTGACACCAGCCCCAGGGTTTCAAGCGAGTTGGTTCGTTTGGGCCTGCGGTACAACTCGCGCAGCATGAGCAGCTTTGGGACTTGCTTCTCCTTTCGAGCAGCCTCACCCATCAGGTCAACGAAGTAGGGGGTGATGGCATGTTCGACCACAGACTGTCGCGCGAGGGCTGTCTCCACCTCTGTCCATGGTACGGACATTGTGCCTGCACAAGCCGCTTCGGCATTTGCCAGGTCTTTCCGGATGTCATCACGCTCTACATCACTCTCTGCCTCGGCCAATGCGATACGCAGTCTTTCCGTCTTCCTTTCATACATCTGTATCTGTGCTGCGCTGAGCGGACGTGGCAGCAACTCCGGCACGATGTAACGAATGTAGTCACGCAATGCGCTGTCGTACAGGCGTGCCGCACCTCTTGCTGTACCTTGCCGGCTATCGGTGAAGGTCAGCAGGCGTCGTCCCTGCATCAGCACCGCGTCGCCGCTTGCGTCCGGGTCCGGTGGCGCAGCGGCGAGCAGCTCAGGAATGACGTTGCTGAGCGAGAACGGTGTGGCCAGCCGGATGGATCTCCTGGTTTTTTGCAGGTCAGCGTTTGAGCCTCCGCAATGCGGACAGCGACATACGCGCTTTGCTTCAGCAGCATATTGCGTTGAACTGGGACCATATGGATTCCAGACGATTCCGGCAAAGGCCATTTCGCCATCGAGGGAGGCTATCTCTCCGGTGGAGGGATTGAACCTGGCGTCGCCCACCTCAATGTCCGCGGTATTGCCGGTCAGGCTGGAGATCACCACATGCCTGTAGGTGGCCGCCTCGGCATGCTCGTCGGAGCTAGCCTCGACGTCTGCGAGGAACTCGTCTTCTTCCTCGCGTACGGCCCGTACATGACTGCGATCATTGGACAGCGCGCCTTGGAGCGCCGCAGCCCCGCACTCGTTGCATAGCGTCACTTCCAGCACAAGCGAATCGCAGTGCCTGCAATGCTTCTGGAAATCGTTGTATAGGGCTCCGTATGACCATGCTAGGGGTGCGATCTCCGGCCGGCCGGAGCAATCCCCGTTGATGCAGGCCCATACACCTTCCATCGTTCTTTGAAACATATGAGCTCTGATGGGCAGGAACCGCCCGTCGGCCTCATCGTCCAGCGACAGCTTTCCGGACGAGATCACGTCTACCCACCGAGCAGCTTCCTGCAGCGAATCAAGACCAGCGCCTTGCCGAATCTGGTCGAGGGTGGCGGCCGATTTTTCAATCAGCAATTTGCGGATCGCTACGGCCGTGGGGGACCTCCGCAGGAGGTCGAACAAATCATCGGCAGAGCTGTCTTGTGCGCGGCAGAATGCTTCAAGCTCGGCCAGATCTGTCGCTGTGCCGGGGAGGGCGGACAACTGGGGAACCTCCCGATGCCCACGAACGACCTCGACGCCATCTTCCTTGCATCCGGCGATGTCGGCCAGGAACCGCCGCAATGACCGGGTTGATTCTTCACTTTGATCACCGATGGTCGCGGACGTGGCAATGAAGCGCACATCCTCCGGTTTGACATTGAATGCCTGCAGCGTGCGCTTCAACAGCAACGTCAGTTCGGCGGCTTGGCTACCGGTGTAGGAGTGGGCCTCGTCGATGACTATCCAGCGCAGCTTTCCTGACGACTTGTCGAGAATGGGTCGATCCTGCGGGCGCACCAGCATCAATTCGAGCATGGTGGTGTTGGTAATCAGCAAAGGCGGCGGACTTTGCCGCAATCTCTCTCTGTCGGGCACCTCGGACACAGGAAATGCAGCCTTGCTGTGTTGGGGAAGCCTGTCCTTCATGTCGCCGTTGTAGAGCGCAAACCGTTGCAGTCCGTCATGAGCCGCCAGCCAGGCAACAAGCCGCTCTTTCTGGCTACGGATCAGTGCGTTGAGCGGATAGATGAAAAGCGCCTGCACCCCTTCAAGTGGCGCATTCGAACCCGATGACTGCTCGCACAGATCATTGAGGATGGGGAACAGGAACGACTCGGTTTTTCCGGCGCCGGTACCGGCCGACACCAGGATCGATTTTCCCTGCCGGGTTGCCTGCAATGCAGCCAGCTGATGCGTGAACAGCTTGCGTGTGGCTGGAAAGTGATAGTTGCCGGCCTCCGACTCCAGCGCGCTGACGAAGTCCGCATGGAGAAGCCCTTTCGCTTGCAGGCTGGCAGTTGTTTCATCGCCGCTCTGCCAGCGATACATGCACTCGATCAGCGGATCGGCAAGGATCGCACCGTCAACGCCCGCATAAGCACCGAGTCGTTCTTGCAACCAGTCCCTCAAGCCGGCATCTGCCGGGCGCAACATGCTCAGCATGGCATCGGCCAGGCGCTTCGGGATCCGTTCCAGCAAGGGGTGGATACGCAGGTGGTCGTAGGTCTGCATCAGGTGGTTTCCAATCGCGCGAGGCTGGCGCAGTAGGCCAGATCAAATTCTTCCGCGCAGATCATGTGACGCGCGAACAGAAGGTCATCCCTGAGCTGGTCTTCCAGAGGGATGTCGTGGGCAATGGCGATGGCCAGTTCATGGGGTGCCAACAGCCAGGTGCGGAAGATGTCCACATCCGCCGGAATGTTCTTCGGCCGGAACCGCAACTCGTCTTCGTCAGGATGGCCCTCAAGGTGCTTCCAAAGCACCATTGACGCATCCGCCTGGCGCGGACTGCGCAGTTGATGCTCTTGTTGCAAGCTCGCCCATTCGATGACCTTGGCTTGCCAGGCATCGCGCCACGGGGGCAGGGCAGGCCTCAACTGCGCCGGCTGCTTCATCATCTTCGGAATGTCCAACTCATCCAGCAAACGGTTTATGCAATCAGCAGATTCCGGGCCGAACTGGCGGTTGACCCAGTCAATCAACGCAACGATCTGCTTCGGGCTGACGCGATGCCAGAAGAAGGGCACCTCGTTGAGCGCGGCACGCAACCCTTGCTCGGCCAAGGTCTCGCCATCAAGCCTGCTCAATGACAACACTCTCAAGGCCAGTGGCGGATGTGCGGCGAGAATGAGGAATGGATCCAGCCAGCTCAGCCAGCGCTGGAATGTGCCGAGCCATTGCAGGCAGGTCTTCAGCTCGGCAGCTGCACGGCCTTCATGCGGGGTTCCCGTAATCCACTCGTACAGCGCAACAAGTGCTTGCTCTCTGGCTGACTCGTCGCTTATGTCGATGACGCCAAGGAATGTCCTTGCGCTCTCCTCCTCCGGTTTGGCAGCTGCCACCAGGCAGGGGGTGGCCTGATGGGTTGCGTCGATGGCCAGATACTGTGCCGTTTCGTCAATCGATTCGGGCAGTTTCCACTGCTCGGCATCCACCCGCTCCGCCGCGAAGCTGTCTTTTTGGCATTGGGCGGAGGCATTCAATGGCAGCAACTGGATACGGGTATCGTCACCCGCTCCGGCAATCGTCAGCATATTCCCGCGTCGGCGAATCCTGTGCGGCTTGATCTTGATTGCGGGGCCATTGCGGAACTGCACGCTGATGGCGTGCGTCCGCCCCCGGGGATGGAACGAGAGTGCTTGCAGGAAATCCTTCAGTTCTGAAAGACGAAGCATGGCGCCCTGCAAGCGAGCCGGGTAAACGGCGTCAAACCTATCCGAGACGCGCCTGATTTCTACAGCATCGTGATGAGTGGAATATGCGTGGATCCGGCCTGCCACCAGAGAACTAATTTCCTTCGTACCATTGCTGATCTGTTCCTGGCTGGTCGTATCGATAAACGCTGCCGCCGCGGGTGGTCGTGCAAAAACGATCTCGACAGGCACACCGGCAACAACCATCGCCACCTGCATTTGTGCTGACGCGAATTCCAGCGTCAGGTTTCCTTCCGCATCGGCAACGTGTTCCCGTAGCTTGCAGCCGGATGGAAGGTTGAATGAAACAGACTTGGGTGTAATTTTTGGATTGAAGTCTTCCGGGAATACGAATACCCGGCGACGCTCGGCCAGAACTTCATTGTTGGTAGCCGCCAGCCGGAAAGAAAGATGACCGGCCTGCCCGCGCAACGTTGCACTGCTCCACTCCGTGGTGCCAGCCTTTTTCCACTCGATGCGACCGGAAAGTCCGCCACTACGGCGTGGTTCCGGGTGGCCCAGGAATACCGTGCTGAACTCCTTGACCTTGAAGTTCGGCGCCCGGCCCCTGAAATCCAGATACATCTGCGGCCCTTCGTAGCCGGCTTGGACTTGTGCGGGCTCGCCATCCTCTCCGATAAAGATCGCGTCGCCCGTAACCTCCCAGATTGTCCTTGCCGCCCCGTACCGGGAAGGTGGCAGCCGAGAGAGCTGAGCTGCAGCGCCGGAAACCCGGGTTCCCTCGGGCGCAATGACTCGCAGCTTGCGGGCACGAAGGCGAGCCGGGGCGGGTGCCCGATAGATGTCGTCGTGTCCTCGCGACTCAAATACCCAGGAGACGTTTTCGTCCAGTGGTTCCTGGCCCGCACAATCCAATGGCAGGTAGCCATCGGCTTTCTTCAATACCAATGAAATCTGCCGGTTGTTCGCGCTCTCACCGAGTACGTGCCCCTCCTTTGCGAGGAAATAAGGTGAACTCTCGGTACCCCTGAGGCGAAATGCTTCGTCGGCCGGCTCCCCGTCGATGGCGTAATGGACCGCCGCGACCGGACGGTTTTCATCAGGCAGGGCGATCCCCTCGGGAGAGACAGACGCCCGTGTTTCCAGCGTGTACTGGCCGTACTGCCTGGAAAGAATGCGCTCGATGGCCAGCCCCGGGCGACCGGCCGCCGTGATGGCCACGTTCAACAACTGGCTGACCAGGATACGCGCCGTTGCCTCGTCAACTCGGAACGGCAAATCCTTGTCCCAATTCGGTAAATTGTAGATCGGTTCAAGCGGCCCACCGGTCCAGTTTGCTTGTTCCATGAGTCGAGACAGGGCAAGGACGAGCTCCGAACATAGCTGTGGCAGATGCTGCGCATCCCTGTACGCTCGCCTTAGCCTTGGTACTTGGCGCCCATCTGCTCTTTCAACCGCATCATCAACCAGCAGGGATGCCTCTGCCTTGGCATCGTCGGCACCTTCACCCACGCGTTTCATCAACGCATCAAGAATCTTCCACAAGGGCTGCCCTTCTTTGAGCATGCCCGGGGGTAGGCCGGCCTGTCCTATGATGGTCTCGAGCAACAACGTTGCGCCGTCAGCACGTTTTGCGATGTTCACCCCGTAATAATCGAGGCTCCTCTCCATAAGCATGCGAAACCGTTGCTGGCTGGTTTGGGTAGTGCCATAGAGCTTGCTCACCTCGGCACCGCAATCCTCCCAGGCAGGCAAGCCGTCGACGTAGTTCATCGCGAAGTTCGCTGCAGCCACCGGAGCAAGTGCAAGAATCTTCTGCGTATCGCTTGCCTGCGGGGTATTGATAAAAGCTTCCAGTACCTCCAGTTGCTTCAGATCAACGCGGTAGTTGTAGAGCGGCTTTCCCCTCTCGATCGGCTCGCTGCCAAGTCTTCCGACTGCTTTCATTAAATCCATCCCTGTTTTTCAAGAAAAGTCTAAACACCTGCGCATGCGTCCAAGGCTTTCTGCGCTTGAGCGGCTCGCGAAGCTCACGCTTGAGCGTCCTGCGACTGCAGCCGTTGCGGGTGTTGCCAGCATCGTTGGCTACCGGCTCGTGCTTCTCATGCCCCAAGTGCTCGGTCATCTCCGCATCGAGCGCCATCTCAACCAGTAGCTTGGTCAACTGCTTTAGCCGGCCGTTCTCGCCGATCAGGTCCTCACGTCTCTTGTAGCTAGCCAAGAAGCTGCTCAGCAATTCGTTGAGTACTTCATATTTGCGTGAACTCATGGAGTCTCCAGGTCAGATGGCAGTTTCCTGCCCGTGACCCGTTTACACAAAATCTAGCACAGGCCCCTTCCTGAGATTGAAGTGCACACTACCAGTCGTGCAGTGGAGCCCCAGGGCGGTTCGGTCACGCGAAATCTTGCCAGTCGGCGTCGAGCGAGTGGGGCGCTTGAGTTGCATGTAGAACGGCGCAATCTTCGCCGACCCCGGAATCTTTGCGTCCGCGCCGAACAGGTTCTCGAAATTTGACGAGAACGGTACGATTTGCACCTTGAAGAATGGAAAGCTCATGATCGCAAGCTGCGTGGTAACCAAGGCCATCACCAGTTCTTCGGTGTAATTCGCGGCATCCTTTGCCACTATTTTTTCCTCCGAGTTGAAGACCCGGACGGGGACTCACATCGATCCAACTCTATTATGAGGGGCTTAAGAGGACAACGGGTTGAATGACCACTGTTTTCCGGAAGTGGACACCGGTGCCATGCCAAATATACACCTGGCCGGTGGCAGCTATTCGTTTAGTGTCGTTGTCGAACTGCCTTTATGCTTTTCGCTTTCCCCCAAACCTCACCCCAATATTTGCCGAAGCACAGACTGGGGTAACTGAGTAGTTGATCACCTCCAGTTTCATATTCTTCCTTAAAAAGGTGTCTTTGAAGCCGGTAGCAGCCCGGTTACCATCCTAGGGGCGGGCTCGGACCACCAGCCTGAAAAATCTCTAAGGGGAGAGTGGGATGGTGAGCCAACAGGACGGCATGGCGCCGATCGAGATCGAAGCGTGGTTGAACAGCAAGACCAGCTGGTTAAGGGCAGTCGCGCATGGGCTGATTCGTGATCGACGCATACCCAGCGAGGAGAAGATCAGCGCGCTGGCGGACCACTGCTTGCAGGAAGCCACGAAGACGTTGAACCCGCTCTCGGATCTTCTCTCGCCAGGTGCCATCGCTGGCACTCCGGGGCGTGCAGGGGTGCGCCTGGAGCGCGTGTTCAACATCCGCGGTGTCAATGCCTTGGGTGACCAAGCCAAACTGGAGCTGGGTGACGCGGACTTGGAGGCAGCGCTCGCGCAGGCTAATCCGGCCGAACTGCACGCCAAGGTGCTCAATCAGCTGGAACAGTTATCCAAGATCAAACAGTGGGCACTCGATCGCGAGGGCGCGACCTCCGCCGAGAAAGCCACGGAACTCCTATCCGCTCGTGTGGACGCGGCGAGCAAGCGAAAGGCTGCGACTGCCCGCGCAATGACGTTCTTCCACAAGATGCCCCTGAAGGGCGTCGGAGAAGAGGTCTGGCGTCAGATGTGGTCGGCTGCCGAGGCGTACTCCGAAGCGTTTGGTTATCCCGACCACGAGCACCCGAAGACCGACGAAGGAGCGAGGTGCGTGCTTTGCCAGCAAAAGCTCGACGCCTTGGGAAGGGCTCGCATGCTGGGCTTCTCCGACTTCATCCAAAATAAGCTTCAGGCGGACGCGATGGCAGCCGAGACGGGAGCGTGTGCTGCTTTTTGTGGAAATGGGATCGGGGCATTCCCTTGATAGATCTGCTGCCGGTAGTTGTTAGGGGATGTAGGCTGCGCTGGGGTTGCGGACGGCTTGATGGTTAGCGTGCCCGGACGGAACATTGCTTCCTGCGCAGAAGAGCTTCAGCCTCGCACTGGATTCAAAGTTGGTTTGGTTTTTCCAGTGTGAGTAACGTGGTGAGTAATGCTTGTGCCTGTTTGGTTTTATATCGTTTAAATTCAGTTGGATAGGCTTTCTTTTCGATTGATGGTGGGCCCACCAAAAGAATCAATGGCTTGCAGAGATGCAGGCCATTTTTCTTTTCAGCTATTCCGACTCGGAGCCTACTCTGTTCCAAGTCGAAATTACTTTCGACGACTTGTTCGTCCTGGATACAAGGCTTCCATCCAGGTGTACGTCGAGTTCCATACGAATCATGGCCGTACCGGAAAGACCCAGCTCCCGACCTGCAGCCTTGGCCTGTCTCCCGGCCTCAACCGTTGCAGCGTTAAAGCCATCTCGTCCCCGCTGAATTCCTGCTCGCATGATGTCGGGCTTGGCATGCTTGGAGCCAGGTTGGTGGGGAGCAAGCAGGAGGGGGGGCTATCAAGCAACCTCACCAGCCGGAGTTTCCTGGGAGGATGGAGTTGTACCGGAAAGCGCCGTGGTGCGCGGCGGGCGGCACGCGGCAAATACATCCAGTTCCGGCTGGTATACCACGCTGCTGATATTGAACAGGCCAAGAATCGAGTGGAACAGATGGTCGTGACTGTAGGGGTTGCCATGCGCATTCCTGCGCAGGCAGCTGGTGTCGAGCTGTGCATTGTCGGCAAGCTGCGGGGAAAGCCACATCACCATCGGTACCGAGGTCTGCTCACGAGGCGCGATGATATACGGCGTCCCGTGCAGGTACATGCCTCGCTCGCCCAGCGATTCACCATGATCGGATACGTAGATCATGGCAAGGTCACGTTCCTTCGAATGGGTCTGTAGAAGGTCGATAGCTTTGCCGAGCATCCTGTCGGTATAGACGAGCGTGTTGTCATAGGTGTTGATCAATGCGTCGTTGCTGCACTTCTGGATCTGGTTACTGTCGCACGTTGGGCTGAAGGCCCTGGCATCGGCGGGATAACGCTCGTGATAGGTGGGGCCGTGACTGCCAAGCTGGTGCAGCACGATGAGCGCATCACCCTGCATGGCTTCGATGCGCGAGCCTAGTTGATGGAGCAGCACTTCGTCGTAGCAGGTACCGTCCTTGTTGACGCATTGTCCGGCCACTCTCTGTTTCGGCATGTCATCGGTGGGGACGCGTGCGCATACCCCCTTGCATCCACCATTGTTGTTCTCGCGCCAGAGTACGTTTGTTCCGGTCCGCTGCAGGATGTCGAGCAGATTCTCCTGCGTTGCCGCACGCACGCCATCGTATTGCGCCCGAGGCATGGATGAAAACATGCATGGCAGCGATATGGCGGTGGCGGTTCCACACGAGGACACGTGCTTGAAGCTTATGACGCCATCTGTTCTTGACAAGGTCGGGTTGGTCGCTCGCGGATAGCCATTCAGCTGGAAGTTCTGTGATCGAGCTGTCTCACCAACGACAACGACAACCAATTTTGGGCGTGGTCCGGCGGCTCTTGTGGCGTCCTGGCCAACTGATCGCAATGGCCGTGTTTTCGTGCTGTAGCTGGCCTTCAGGTATCCATTCACATGGCGCACAAAGTTCAGGGGGAGTATCTGGTCCCTGATGTGGCGATTGTTGCGCGCCAGTGAGGAGTAGTCCTTGTAGAAGGCGAAGCCTATTGTCGTCATGAGCATCAAGGCCGCCAGCATGTTGGTGAGCGACAACAACAATACCTTCGGTGAGAACCTGTACTTCGCGGAATGCTGGATCAACAGTATGGATGCGGGCAGTACGCCCAGTACGAGCAGGGTAAGTAGCAGGGGGAGGGAGAAGTAGGACGTGAGCTCCGCCTGATTGGTCTCGAAGACGTTCTGCACCATGCTGCGATCGATAAGCACGTTGTAGTGCAGCATGAAGTAGCTGCAACCGGCACTGACGATGATCAGCAGTGCAAGCAGCGGCTTGCGCAAGAACGGCAGCACCAGCAGCGGTGTCAGGAGCAGATTGAAGAGGCAGAAAAGCAGTGCCGGCAGGCTCGCAAAGAACAGCAGGCTACGCAGATCGCTGACCTCGACGATGGACCATAGCGTCTTCCATAGTGCGATGTTGCCAACTGTCGTGAAAAACAATGCGGCCACCCAGGCAAGAGCAATTGGATGCGACCGCAAGGAACTCAGGCGCTGTAGCACGTGCAGATTCCAATGTATGAAAAGTGCGCGCAGTATCCGAGTGCGTTTATCAGGAAGTTGTCAGGACAGGTCGCGTGGACGATTGCTGCTGCTTGGACGTACGCAGCTTGCACTTACCAGCCAGGGCGGGCGTGGAGCTAGGCTCCAATGGCAGCAAGGGAGGGCATCAGAGCAGTATTACCGTCCACACCGCGGCTACCATCATCAGCGCCATTGACTGTGCAGCGCTGCCCATATCCTTGGCGTTCTTCGACAGAGGATGGTGGTCAAGCGAGATTCTATCAACCACTGCTTCAATGGCAGAGTTGATCAGTTCGATGATCAGGCTGAAGAAACAGGCCGCCAGCATCAGGGCTCGCTCGGCGCGGCTGACGTCAAGAACGAAGCTGGTGACCATGAGAATGCCTTGCAGCAGGAGCAACTGGCGGAATGCCGCTTCGCTCCGGAACGTGGCAATGAAGCCATCCCGCGAATAGATCATGGTATGGAAAATACGACTGATCCCGGTCCTTGCCGGCACCTGCGGGCCCAGCCCCTTGTGTCTTGGTAAGTGCATTTCCGTGCTGCCCTGAAATTGTTTTCGGCAAGCATGTGCGGAAATCTGTCAGAAAATTGTCAGTCCTCGAGAGCTTCCGCCGGCATCTCAAGAGAGAAGCGGCAGCCTTGATCTGATGTTTCCACCGTCATCTGCCACCCCAGGTGTTCAACAATGCGTTGCACGATGGAAAGCCCAAGTCCTTCGCCACTGTTCCGCATGCTTGGCAGAAAGCGCTGGAACTGCTGTGGGTCGATGCTGGGCGGAAGCCCGGGGCCCGTGTCGGCGATGACCAGCGCGGTGTCGGACATGGAAATCCGGACTTCGCCTTCGTCGGTGTACTGGCACGCATTGCGCAACAGGTTCCAGATCACGCTGCGCGCCAGCTCCGCATTTGTGCGAACACCTGCAGCGTGCGAGCCGCTCAGGATCAGCTCTACGGGCTTTCCTGCCAGCCATGGCTGGCAGCGCGTCATGCATTCCTCGATCAGGGGAAGCAGGCTAACCATGGTGCGGGGCAGCGTCCTGGGGTCGCGTGAGAGCAGCAGCAGGCAGGCAAGCTGGCGTTGCATCTCCTGCGTCGTACGCACGATCCGCTCGGCGCTGGGCATCAGTGCATGGTCAGCGGGCAGCTGCTGCTGGAGTGTCTCAGCTGCGCCGCCAATAATTGCCAAAGGTGTACGCAGTTCGTGGCTGGCGTCGCCGGCGAAACAACGTTCGCGTTGCAGGAACTGTTCCAGTTCATTGCTGTGTTGCGCGAATACACGTGCCAGTACACCTATTTCGTCGCGGGCCTCCTGGAAGGGAAAAGGCTTCTGATTTGCCTGTACGGCGTCGGCCAAGCGCGTGATTGGGGCGATGACGTGCGCCGATGTCAGGCGCCCGATCCAGAATGCGCAGAGGATGCAGGTGAGAATGACAAGCGTGGCAAAGATATTGATGAAATGTTCGAGGTAGTCGTAGTACTCGCCGTTCTGCAGCAGGTAGTAGCGCTGCCCAGCATGCTCGAATGTAAATAAATGCCACTCCTCGGGAGTCTCTTCGCCGTAGTAGCCAAGGTCATGCTGGCGAAGCACGCTTGGGGCGCTGCGGGCGTCGTAGAGCTGGCTACCCTCGGGCATGGACGGCCAGATGCCCTTGTCGAGGTCCGACTTCAGCCGTGTTACTTCATCGCGCTGGCTCGCGGCGATGGCTGTTGCCCTTACCTGGTCGTAATCAACCAGCTCGACAAGCGCAATGAAGCCCATCGCGCCAGCCATCAGCAGCACGAAGGAAACGGTGATGCGCGTCCTCAGCGTCATCCGCCGATAGATGGCTCCCAGTGAACGGCCTGCCATCCTGGGCTGCTTATCTGGCACGCAGGTCATCATCCGGCTTTTCCAGCCGCCAGCCAACGCTGTGCACCGTGGCGATGAGTGGGACTGCAAATTTCTTGTCGACCTGCTGACGCAATTCGTGGATATGTGTGCGCAGTGCGCCACCTTCTGGTGGCGCGTCTCCCCAGATCAGGTATTCCATCTCCTGCTTCCTGACCACTGCAGGCGCGGCCCTTATCAGTGACATGAGCAGCTTGTGCGTGGTGGGCGTCAGATTGATGGCGCGTCCTTGACGCCAGGCTTGTGGCGAGCGGGTGTCCACCCGAAGATCGTCCCAGGTCAGTACGCCATCCACATGACGGCCTTGGGCTCGTCGTACCAAGGCCTGGATACGGGCGTCGAGTTCCTTCAAGGAGAAGGGCTTGACCAGATAGTCATCTGCGCCCTGCGCAAAGCCCTGAACCCGATCATCAACCGGGTCGCGCGCGGTCAACATCAATACGGGAACCGGGTTCTGGAACTCCTGCCGGAGCTTCTGACAAAGCGTCATGCCGTCCAGCCTGGGCAGCATCAGATCGAGGAGAATCGCGTCATAGTTGTTCTGGGTGGCCATGCGCAGACCGGTGGCACCATCGCGCGCATCATCGAGCAGGTAACCAAGTGGTTCAAAGAACGCGTACAGGTTGGCTACCAGCTCAGGGTTGTCTTCGATAATGAGCAGGCGTGTCATCGGTAACAGGTGGAATTGGCAGGATGGGTGAACTTTGAAGGATGCCTGCAGCCTTGCCAAGCTACAGACGCAAGCGTATTGCACCGGGGCTGCAAGAGCCGGTTCGATGAATTGTATCCAGCCTATGCATGGGGCAGCCGGCGACGATGGCAGTCTCGTCTGTCCTTCCTGTTCTGTTGTTTGGGTTGCAACCGAGCCGATGAGCCTATCAATCTTGACCAGCCCATTTGCGAAGCTTTCCCGTTATTTCAGCGATGCCGTTATAGAACAGTGCGAACACTGTCAGCTGACGTCTCAGCCTGTCTGCAGGTTCGACGCGAAAACAGGTTCTCTTCAGGTTATTCCGCCCTCGGATGGGAGAGCGGCCAAAAGGATCACGTGGTTGCGCGGAGCCAGGCCGCTTGCCTCTTCCGCTGCCTCCCTTGGGCTGTGCTGGGTTCCTGTCCTGATAAGGAGTTTTACGGCCGGCTTCCGCCATTTTCTCTGGAACACCGGCTAAGCTCAGCAATCCGCAACGGAGGCTGCTGGCAATGCCGATTCGCACAGTTCCAGGTCGCCGTCGCTTTATCGTCCAGTCCACAACGTTGGGCATTCTCGCTGCGCTACCTTCAGTGCGTGCGCTGGCCGCTTCGTGCAGGGACACCGCCAGCAAGTCCTGGATTCCGGACGATACGTTCCTCGCCGAGTTGCCGCGGATCATGCAGGCCTTCGCGGTTCCGGGCGTTGGCATTGCCGTGGTTGATGAGGGTGCTGTGGCATGGAGTCGGGGCTTCGGCCTTGCCAACGCGCAGACACGCACGCCTGTGGATGCGCGCACCGTGTTCGAGGATGCTTCGCTCAGCAAGCCGGTGTTTGCCTACCTGGTGATGCAGCTGGTGGAGCAGGGACGCATCGATCTTGATGCTCCCTTGGTGGATTACCGCCGCCCGGACTATCTCGGCGATCATCCGTGGCTTGCGCTGATCAACGCGCGCGATGTGCTGCGGCATACGACCGGTCTGCCTGATTGGCGCAAGTCGCCGTCGACCGAAAAGCTGGTGCCAATGGTGAAGCCTGGTACGCGTATCAATTATTCCGGTGAGGCCTTTGTCTGGCTGCAGCTGGTGGTTGAAGCAATTACCGGCCAGAGCCTGGATGAGTCGATGCAGATGCATCTGTTTGGTCCGGCCGGCATGAAGGACAGCAGCTATACGTGGAACGCGGATCTGGCGGCACGTTCGGTCTACGGTCATGCCGCACACGATCGTGTTGATGCCCAGGCGCCACGTCAGGTACTACGCGAACAATGGAGCGTCGCCCAGCAGGTTGCAGATCGTTGGGGCAAGCCGCTGTCTGCCTGGAAATATGAAGATGCCAAAGGTGCAATGCCGGAAGTATTGAAGCTGGCGCCACCGGGCCTGGTGATGTGGCCTGGCGACATCCTCGCCAACGCAGCAGCAAGCCTGCGCACGACGGTGCAGGACTATGCGACCTTCCTCAGTCTGATGATGGCCGGTCGGCAACGCGCGTCGTGGGAGATCAGCGAGGCTGCGCGACAAGCCATGCTCACGCCGCAGATCAGCTTGCCCGGCCGCTGGACCGAGAAAGGACTGGGTTGGAACATGGAGCAGACCCGCGATGGACCGGTGTTCTACCACTCCGGCAGCAACAGCGGCATCTTCAAGAACTTCGCCATTGGTGATGCGCAGCGGCGGCGCGGCGTCGTGGTGTTGACCAATGGTGGCAGCGGCTCGTTCGTGCATCAGCGGGTGGTGCGTGCGGTGACGGGATATGACCTGTTTTCGTACGATCTATGATCAAGCTTCTGCAACCTGATCGGTTGCAGAAGCTGCCCGGGCCGGATGATCCAGGCGCATCAGTTCAGCGTTTTATCCGGAGCTCCTGGATCACCCAAGTAGTTCTGTTCAATGCGTCCTCCTACTCGCCATCGGCTTGGAACCCAACCTTCTTGTGGCTGCCATCGCAGAAGGGCTTGTTGTTGGAGTGACCGCAGCGGCATAGCCAGGTTTCCGTAAGGCGGTCGATGGTGCGGCCGGTGCCGCTGACCACTTCCAGATTGCCGATCACGTGTAGCGGTCCATTCCTGGTCGGGTTCACCTGCAGTGGGCCATCACGTTGTTCCAGGGCTTCGGATTTTTTCTCTGCCGGTTCACCAGTGGCGATGAAGCCGCACTCGACATGGCGGTGATCGCAGAAGGGTTTGTTGTGCGATTCGCCGCAGCGGCATAGCGTGGCGCGCATGCCTTCGTCCTTGCCAGCGATCAACAGGGGTGCGGTGAAGGCGAGCGGGCCGTTCTCACGGATATGCACCAGGTTCACTACCGGTGCCGGTTCGCTGTGAGTGCCGTCGTTGTATTCGTAGCGGATGGCGCCGGAGGGACAGTTGCGCGCGATCAACGCCACCTCTTCCGGGGATACCGCATCGGGATGTATCCATTCGCCCACCACATTCGGCACGAACACATCCGGGTGGCTGAGCACGCAGTTGCGGGAATGGATGCAACGTTCACCGTCGAAATGGATGGTGACGGTTTTGCCGCGTACGGTTTCGGTTGCCATGGGCTGCCTCCGCTTCGGAATGCGCAGTGTCGCGCGGAAGACGTTAAGGCGGGGCGTATACAGCTACCTTTTTGTGGGAGCGGCTTAAGCCGCGAAGCTGGAGGCAATGAAGCAGCCATCGGACTTGGGCTTGAAGGGGGCCGAGCTTCGCGGCTTGCGCCGCTCCTACAAAAGCTGGCTATTTGCGTACTGCCAGCACGCCATCCAGCGCCAGCTCGGCCTTGAAGCCGGCTTTCTGCAGGCGAGTGGCGACTTCGCGGGGGACGTCGCGACCGCTGGTCAGCTTGTTGGGGGCACCGGTGTAGTGGAACAGACGACCGCCCCTGCGCAGCACGCGGGCGAGGTGATCGTAGAACACCTGCGAGTACAGCTCGCCGGCAATGCCGAAGCGCGGTGGGTCATGCAGGACGGCGTCCATCGAGGCATCGGCGATGCCTTCGATTTCCTTGGACACATCACCGTGGTTCAGCTGCAGGCGGCCACCTGCGTGATCACCATCCGGGTCCGGTGACCACGGGTTCAGGGTGCGTAGCCATAGCACTTCGGGGCTCTTCTCAAAGGAGCGGATCGCGGCCACGCCTTCATCCAGGCAGCAGGCGGCGAAGTAACCCATGCCGCCGCAGGTATCGAGCACTTGTTTGCCGCGGGGCTCAACCAGCGCTACCTTGCGGCGGGCGTCGTCCAGCGGCGAGATCTGCGCGCTCACCAGCATCTTGATGCCGTCGATCTCGAAGGTGGGGATGCCCCAATCGGTGGGCACCAGCTTGTACAGGCCGCTGCCGAAGCGCGAGGCGGCGCTGAACTCCTCGCCATCCCAGTAGTAGATGGTTCGGTCCTTGAGCTTGGCCGGCCACGGGTAGTGCTTGCCGCGGTACTGCCAGCTGTCCGTGCTGAGGTTGACCGGTTCCTGGCTGCGGCCTAGGTCGAGCGAGACGCTGAACTCGCTGCTGCCTTTCTTCAAGGCGCTTTGCATCTGCTCGAGCAGAGGGCGGGTTAGCAGGGGGCCGGTGTAGTGGGGCATGGGTGCGAAGCTGATGCGGGGGAGGGAATGCTACCGCAGGGTGGGTTTTGGGGTTTTGGTTCTGCTCGAAGGGCACCCCTCCCCAGCCCTCTCCTTTGCTCCGCAAAAGGGAGGGAGCTTCTGCCCCCTCCCTTTGCCGCAGGCAAGGGGAGGGCTGGGGAGGGGTAGCTTTGGATGCTCACAGAAGCCAGCCCAACCAGCGCCCAGTAACCCAAGCGGGCATAATTCGCGCCCCTTACTTTGATTCCGCCTGCTCTGCCAGCGCTGGCGGCCAGCCCGTATGTCCTTCCTGTACTCTGAACTTGCGCAATGGCGCGCCAATCCCCTGCGCGAAATGCTGGCCGGTGCCGTGGCCACGTTTGCGTTGATCCCCGAGGTCATCGCGTTCTCGTTCGTGGCGGGGGTGGACCCGCAGGTCGGCCTGTTTGCCTCCTTCGTGCTGAGCATCGTCATCGCGGTGTTCGGTGGACGGCCGGCGATGATCACTGCGGCTGCCGGTTCGGTGGCCTTGGTGGCGGCGCCGCTGATCAGTGCGCATGGTCTGCCGTATCTGTTTGCCGCCGGCTTGTTGGCGGGCGTCATCCAGATCGTATTCGGCGTGCTGCGGCTCGGCGTATTGATGCGCTTTGTCAGTAGTTCGGTGCGTACCGGCTTCGTGAACGCGTTGGCCATTCTGATCTTCGCCGCGCAGCTGCCGCAGCTGCACGGTGCCACTGCTGCAACCTGGGCGATGCTGGCGCTTGGCCTGCTGGTCATCTACGGACTGCCGCGCCTGCCATTGCCAGGCGTTCGGGCGATTCCCTCGCCGCTGATCTGCATCGTGGTGCTGAGCGTGCTGGCGTCGTGGCTGAAGCTGGATCTGCCCACCGTCGCCGATCTGGGCAAACTGCCGGACGCGCTGCCGCAGTGGATGGGGCTGCCATCGTTGCCGCTTGATCTGGAGACGCTGCGCATCATTGCGATGCCGGCCTTGGCGATCGCGATGGTGGGTCTGCTGGAATCGATGATGACGGCGCGGGTGGTCGATGAGCTCACTGATACGCCCAGTTCCAAGAACAGAGAGTGCACGGGTCTGGGCGTGGCCAACATCGCCGCCAGCCTGTTCGGTGGCATCGCCGGCTGCGGCATGATCGGGCAGACCGTGGGCAACGTGAAGTACGGTGGGCGTGGTCGGCTTTCGACCTTGTTTGCTGGCGTGTTCCTGCTGGTGCTGATGGTGTTGCTGAAGCCCTGGGTTGGGCAGGTGCCGGTGATCGCACTGGTGGCGATCATGGTGATGGTCAGTGTGTCCACGTTTGATTGGCGCAGCCTTGGCGCCCTGGTACGGCATCCGCGCCTGTCTGGTGTGGTGATGCTGGCGACGGTGGCAGTGACCTTGGGTACACACAACCTGGCGGCCGGTGTTGGCATTGGCGTGCTGCTGAGCGGGGTGTTCTTCGCGCTGAAGGTGGCACGCCTGTTGCGCGTGGAAGCGCTGGATCAGGCCGATGGCAGCCTTCATTACAAGGTGCGCGGGCAGGTGTTCTTTGCGTCCGCGGATGCCTTCATTGATGCCTTTGATCCGCGGGTGACTGAGGGGCGGGCGGTGGTGATTGATCTATCCGGTGCGCAGCTGTGGGATATCACCGCAGTGGCTGCATTGGAGAAGGTGGTCAGCCGCTATCGCCACCATGGTGTGAAGCCGCGCGTGCTGGGCCTGGATCGACAGGGGCGGGCGCTGATGCGGCGAGTGTTGCGCGAGGGTGAGTTGGCTGTAGAAGACCCGTCTTTGTAGGAGCGGCATCAGCCGCGAAGCTGATGCAGGTGCCGGTTGCCGGGGTGTCTGCGATTGCAGGAGCTACCTCGGCGGCTGGCGCGCCCGCATAGCGGCTGATGCCGC
>NZ_JBRREH010000046.1:0-37717 GCF_056760175.1 Stenotrophomonas sp. STEN021
CCCCCCCCCCCCCCCCCCCCCCCCCCCCCCCCCCCCCCCCCCCCCCCCCCCCCCCCCCCCCCCCCCCCCCCCCCCCCCCCCCCCCCCCCCCCCCCCCCCCCCCCCCACTACCGCTCCCTCCCTTGCGCGTAGCGCAGGGGAGGGTTGGGGAGGGGTGCTTTTGTGCTGTTGCCGTGGCTGTTGCTTCATCAGCTTCGCGGCTTACGCCGCTCCTACAAGGCCGTTGGCGGTTAGAATCTGCCATTCATTCTGTCGTTGGTAGTTGCCGTGAATCCGATGCGCATCCTGCTGCTGTCTTCCTGCCTGTTTGTCGGTGGCATCGCCTCGGCGGCCAATGACCTGCCCGGCGGCGGCATCGATCCGGAAGCACTGTCACGGCATGTTCGCATCCTGGCCTCGGACGAGTTCGAGGGTCGTGCCCCGGCCTCGGCGGGTGAGCAGCGCACGGTCGACTATCTGGTCGATGAATTCCGCAAGGCCGGCCTGCAGCCCGGTGGCACCGATGGCAGCTGGGTGCAGGAAGTACCGCTGGTGCGGGCAACGGTGGACGGTCCGGTGCAGGCCAGCCTGAGCTTGAATGGCAAGTCGCTGCCCCTGGTCAACGGTGAGGACATCACCCTGCAGAGCCTGAGCCCGTTCGGTGTGGTCGACCAGCAGAACACGCCGCTGGTATTCATCGGCTACGGCATCTCCGCGCCGGAACGGCACTGGGACGACTACAAGGGTCTGGACCTGAGCGGCAAGATCGCCGTCGTGCTGATCAACGATGCCGACTTCGAGGCTGAAACACCGGGTGCGTTCGACGGCAAGGCGGTCACCTACTACGGCCGCTGGACCTACAAGTTCGAGGAAGCCGCACGTCGCGGTGCCGAGGGCGTGCTGATCGTGCACGAGACCGCTCCGGCGGCCTATCCGTGGGCGACGGTGAAGGCTTCCGGTACCTCGCCGCTGTTCGATATCGAGCGCAGCCAGGACGAGGCACAGGCCGCGCATACGCCGGTACGCGGCTGGATGCAGCGGGCCTTGGCCGAACGCATCTTCAGCGCCGCTGGCCTCGATTTCGAGACCGAGAAGCGCAAGGCGATGAAGGCTGACTTCCGTCCTGTCGAGCTCGGCGACGCCAGTCTCACCACCAGCTTCTGGGTCAAGCGTGAGCGCGTGGTCACCCGTAACGTGGTGGCCAAGCTGGAAGGCAGCAGTCATCCGCAGGAATCGGTGATCTTCTCCGCACACTGGGACGCCTTCGGTATCGGCCAGCCGGATGCAAACGGCCAGACCGTGCGCCACGGTGCCATCGACAACGCCACCGGCGTGGCCTCGGTGCTGGAGCTGGGCCGCGTATTCGCCGCCGGCCCGCGCCCGCAGCGCTCGCTGTACTTCATCGCGCTGACGGCCGAAGAGAAGGGTCTGCTCGGTGCCAGTTATTACGCCGCGCACCCGCTGGCGCCGCTGGAGACCACGGCGGCGGTACTGAACATCGAGATGTTCAGTCCGGATGGCGAAACCGCTGATATCGCCACCTGGGGTAATGGCCGCGTGTCATTGGAAGACGATGTGCAGCGCGTGGCTCAGGCGCGTGGCCGCCGCTGGTCGCCGGATCCAAACCTGGAAGCGGGCTTCTTCTACCGCGCCGATCACTTCGCGTTTGCCCGCAAGGGTGTGCCGGCGATCACCGTTGGTGCAGGTCTGGACAAGCTGGACGGCGGTGTCGCCGCTGGCCGCGCGCTGCGTGATGCCTATTTCGCCAAGTGCTACCACCAGGCCTGCGATGCGTGGACGCCGCAATGGGATGCGCGGGGTCTGGCTGCCGATACCCTGCTGGTTTACGACCTGGGCTTGGAGTTGGCCAACAGCCGGCAGTGGCCGATGTGGCAGAAGGGCGCGGAATTCGAGGCTGCGCGAGAAGCCAGTGATGCTGCTCGGCGCTGATTTTTTGCCTCTTGCACGTCATTCCCGCCTGCGCGGGAGTGACGGCATCTGAGCGTAGCCAACGCCAAAGCCTTACCGCCGCGTCCCATCCAACCAGTTCGGTCCCTTGTTCTTCAGAAAGAACACATAGACCACCAGCGACACCGCGATCACCGCAGTGACATAGATGGCGAACGTATCCACATGCCCGGTCTTGAGGGCGCCCTGATACAGCAACGGCGCCGTGCCGCCAAACAATGAATTGGCCATTGCATAGCCAAAACCAACGCCCAAGGCACGCACATGCGTGGGGAACAGCTCGGCCTTCACCACGGCGTTGATCGAGGTGTAGCCGGTCAGGATGACGAAGCCAATCGCCAGCACCAGGAAGGCCATCAGCGGATCGTGCTGCTGCGGCAGTTGGGTGATCATGTACCAGCTGTAGAGCACGCCGCCGACGCCGAAGAACACCAGCAGGCTCTTGCGTCCGACAATGTCCGACAGCCAGCCGCCAAGCGGCTGCAGCAGCATCAGAAAGGTCAGCACGCCCAGATTGATCATGGTGCCGGTCATCACGTCGTCGCCGGCGAAGGCGCTCTGGATCATCTTCGGGCCATTCACCGAGTAGGTGTAGAAGGCGACCGTGCCGCCGGCGGTGATCAGGAAGCACAGCAGCAGCGGTCGCCATTGATGCGCGAACAGTTCGTACATCGAGCCGGAGGCCTTGGCGCGGCCTTCTTTTGCGGCTTCGATGGAATCGGCGGTCAGCGATTCGTCCATGCTCCGGCGCAGCCAGAACACCACGATGGCGGCAATGCCGCCGATCGCGAAGGCGATGCGCCAGCCCCAGGCCGAGATCTCGGGTTTGTCCCACAGCAGCAACATGCCAAGCAGGGTCAGCTGGGCCAGCACGTGGCCGCCGACCAGGGTGACGTAGTGGAACGAGGACAGGAAGCCACGCCGGCCGGGGATGGCCGCCTCGGACATGTACGTGGCGCTGGTGCCGTACTCGCCGCCGGTGGCGAAGCCCTGTGCCAGCCGCGCGAACAGCAGGACCAACGCCGCGGCGCCACCAATCTGCGATGCGGTCGGGGTGATGGCGATCAGGAACGAGCAGGCTGCCATCACCGTCACTGATACCGTCAAGGCGCGGCGGCGGCCGTAGCGGTCTGCGAAGCGGCCGAAGTACCAGGCGCCGATCGGCCGCATCAGGAACGTCGCCGCGAAGATCGCCCACACATAGATCGTGGAGTTCTTGTCCGCCGCCGAGAAGAACTGCGATTCGAAATACACCGCGAACACCGAGTACACATAGACGTCATACCACTCGACCAGATTGCCGGCCGAGCCCTTCAAGGTATTGGAGATGGAGCGGCGCAGGGCGGCGCGTTCGGAGCCTGCCGGCAGGTTGGCGGTAGGAATGCTCATGCAGATGCTGTCCTGGCTGGATGGCCGATGACCCGGCGATGCACGCACTGCTGGCGTGACGGTTGCCTTCAAGCTACCGCAGACCGTGTATGGATGATGTAGGTGCTCTGCCAAACGAATACAGCATGCTGTTTTTCAGACTGATCTCTGCGCCGCTGTGCCCTAGAATTCACCTTCCCCCGAATGGTGGCACCGCCTCATGTCCTCCCCCGACTCCACACCGGCTGCTCCTCCCAGGGGTGGCCTTGTAGTTCTGGCCTTGTTCCTGGTCTACGTGGTGTGGGGATCGACCTATCTCGGCATCCATCTGGCGCTGGAAAGCGGCCTGCCGCCGCTGACGGTGATCTCCGGCACGCGCTTTGTCATTGCCGGCAGCGTGCTCTATGCCTTGCTGCGCTGGCGCGGTGTGGCCGCCCCGACCCGCGCGCAATGGAAGACGCTGGCAGTGATGGGCCTGTGTCTGTTGTTCCTTGGCAACGGCATGGTGGTGCTGGCCGAACGCGATGTCTCGTCCGGTCTGGCGGCAGTGGCGGTGGCCTCGGTGCCGTTGTGGATGGCCTTGTTTTCGGCCATCCGTGGCGACAAGGTCACCCGCGGCGAATGGCTGGGTATTGCCGTTGGCTTCGTCGGTGTGGTCTGGCTCAACGCCGGCAGCAGCCTGACCGCAACGCCGACCGGTTTGATCCTGCTGCTGATCGCGCCGCTGGGCTGGGCCTTCGGCTCGATCTGGTCGCGCGGACGTGACCTGCCATCGCCGTTCATGACCGCCGCCGGACAGATGCTGTGTGGCGGCGTGATCCTGGTCTGTGCCGGCCTGCTGCGCGGTGAACGCATCAGCGCCTGGCCCCGCCTGCAGGGGCTGTTGTCGGTGAGCTACCTGACTGTATTCGGCTCGATCATCGCCTTCACTGCCTATGTATGGCTGCTGCACAACGTGCGTCCGGTGTTGGCCAGCAGCTATGCCTACGTCAATCCGGTGATTGCCGTGGCGCTGGGTGCATGGATTGCACATGAGCGTTTCAGTCTTTCCGATCTCGGTGCGATGGCGGTGATTCTGGCCGGCGTCGTTGTCATCACGCTTGCAAGGCTGCGTCGCGCATGAACAGCAACAGCGAACACCGTAACGGCCTGTGGGCCATCACCCTTGCCTTCGTGATCTGGGGCCTGTTTCCGCTGTACTGGCACCTGCTCAAGGAGGTGCCGTCGTTCCTGATCATCGCCCATCGCATTGTCTGGAGCGCGGTGCTGCTGGTTGGTGGGCTGAGCATCGTGCGCGGCTGGGGCTGGCTGACGGAGGTATGGGCAACGCCGCGGCGGTTCTGGCTGCTGGGTCTGTCCAGCCTGTTGATCGCGCTGAACTGGAGCCTGTACATCTGGGCGGTGAATGCCGGCCACGTGGTGGAAACCAGCCTGGGCTATTTCATCAATCCGTTGTTGAGCGTGCTGCTGGGCGTCGTGGTGCTGGGCGAACGCCTGGGCAAGCTGCAGTGGCTGGCGGTAGCGCTGGCGGCGCTGGGCGTGGCCTGGCTGACCTGGCAGAGCGGGCGTCCGCCGTGGATCGCCATTGGCCTGTCCATCACCTTTGGGCTGTATGGTCTGCTGCGCAAGCTGGTGGTGGTGGATGCGGTGAGCGGGCTGGGCGTGGAAAGCCTGTTCATGGTGGCACCGGCGCTGGCCTATGTGCTCTGGGCCGAGAACGGGCATGGTGGTGGTTTCATTTCCGGCTGGGGCCTGGGCAACGACGTGCTGCTGGTACTGGCCGGTGCGGTCAGCGCTATCCCGTTGATTGCCTTTGCCTTCGGTGTGCGGCGGGTGCCGCTGACCGTGGTTGGACTGCTGCAGTACATCGCCCCGACCCTGCAGTTCCTGGTCGGCGTGCTGGTGTTCCGCGAGGCTTTCAATGCCAGCCAGTTGGTTGGCTTCTGCCTGATCTGGGCCGGGCTGGTGGTGTTTGCGGTGGCCGGCGTGCGCAAGGCGCGCATGGCACGTGCGGAGGCACCGGCCGCGTAAGCGACGTAGCCATGCACAAACAAGAACGGCGCCCAACGGCGCCGTTCTCTCGCGATCAGCAGCGGCTTACTTGGCTGCGTTGCTGTCCTTGTTCTTCATCATCGCGTCGCGGTTGGCCTTGAAGGGATTGCCTTCATACCAGTTCGGCCAGGCATCGCCGCCGGCCAGCTGCTGGCCAACGCCGTATAGCAGTTCCAGGTCTTCGACGACGCCGTCGAGCTTCCAGGTGGCCGGGTCGTACTCGTCCTTCGGGCCGTGGTAGCGGTCCTTGCCATAGGCTTCGGCCGCGCGCTTGCCGGCTTCGACGCCACCGTCGATCAGGTCTTCGCCGCCATCGGCATACAGTGCCGGCACGCCGGCCTTGGCAAAGTTGAAGTGATCGGAGCGGAAGTAGAAGCCGCTCTGCACCGAGCTTTCCGCGTGCAGGGTACGGCCCTGCTTGGCGGCCAGCGGCTTGAGCAGGTCTTCCAGCTCGGAGCTGCCAAAGCCCGTGACGGTGAGGTCACGCGCACGGCCATTGACCGACATCGCATCGATGTTGATCACGCCGGCAATCTTGTCCAGCGGGAAGGTCGGGTGGTTCACGTAGTACTGCGAACCGAGCAGGCCCGATTCCTCCAGGGTCACTGCCAGGAACACCACCGAGCGTTCCGGCGGGGTCTGCTGATGGGCCATCGCATCGGCCACTTCAAGAATGCCGGCCACGCCGGTCGCATTGTCGACCGCGCCGTTGTAGATGTTGTCGCCGGTTTCACCCTCGTGCTTGCCGAGGTGATCCCAGTGCGCCATGTACAGCACGGCTTCGTCGGCACGCTTGCTGCCTGGCAGCACGCCGACCACGTTGCGCGACTTCTTCTGCGCGATGGTGCTCTTCAGGTCCAGCGACAGGCTGGCATTCAACGGTGCCGGCTTGAAGCCGCGCTTGCTGGCGTCCTTGTAGGCCTTGTCCAGATTCAGCCCGGCATCGGCAAACAGCTTGCGGGCAGCCTCGGCGCTGAGCCAGCCCTGTGCCTGCAGGCGCGGCTGGCTGTCTTCGGCGGCCGGCAGGTCGTACTGCGCGCCGCCCCAGGAGTTCTTCACCACATCCCAGCCATAGGAGGCACCGGCGCTGTCGTGCACGATCAGCGCAGCGGCGGCACCCTTGCGCGCGGCCTCCTCGAACTTGTACGTCCAGCGCCCGTAATAGGTCATGCGCTTGCCGTCGAACAACTTGGCATCGTTGGTGTGGAAGCCCGGGTCGTTGACGAACATCACCACGGTCTTGCCCTTCCAATCCTGGCCGCTGTAGTCGTTCCAGTTCTGCTCGGGTGCGTCCACGCCGTAACCAACGAAGACCAGCTCGCTGTTGTCGATCTTGATTTCCGGCTGGCCGCTGCGGGTACCGATCACCATGTCGGTGCCGAACACCAGGTCACGGCTGGCCTGGCCCTGCTGGATCTTCAGCACGGTGCTGGGATCTGCCGTGGTTTCGGTCATCGGCACTTCCTGGAACCAGCTGTCGCCGTTGCCCGGCTGCAGGCCGATGCGCTGCATCTGGTCGCGGATGTAGTTGACCGTCAGTTCTTCGCCATTGCTGCCGGGGGCACGGCCTTCGAATTCATCCGAGGCCAGGGTCTTCACCAGCTCGCCGAAGTCGGCAGCATTGATGCCACCGGCAAAGGTATGGGCCGGGGCCGGTGCAGGGGCGGGCGCGGAGGCCGCCGGTGCCGGGGCCTCCTGCTTGCAGGCGGCCAGCGCCGCGGTGGCGGCCAGGCACAACAACAGTTTGCGTTGCATGAGAACTCCGGGTTGCAAGATCGAACCCGGATTCTAGGCAGGATTGGCCTGCAATGCGCGTTCAGCGTGGCGCGGTTTCACTGTCGAAACGTTGCGGCGTGGCGCCGGTCACAGGACCGATGCGTGCCGAGTCGTGTACCAGCAGCACGACCTCGCGCTCGAACACCAGCGGGCCTTCGACCACCGCGTTCGGGCCGATGACGATCCGCGGCTTGCGCGGTGCGGTCAGCGAAATGCCGAACGAAGGACGATTGACCTTGATGCCGCCCTTGACCACTGAATCGATGCCAACGGTGATATCGCCATTGACGGTTTCGATATCGCCCCCCAGTTGCACGGCGACCAGGCCGATGCTGCCGTTGACGGTTTCGATACTGCCGCCGATGCGGCTGCCGCGGTCCACATAGATGCCGCCGTTGACGGTGTCCAAGCCGCGCGTCAAAACCAGGTTGCGGCCGCCGTGGATGCCGCCGTTGACCGTCTCAATATTGCGCGCCTGCACATTGTCTTCGGCGCGTACGCTGCCGTTCACGGTTTCAACGCCGCGTGCCTGTACCCCGGCGGCCAGCTTGATGCTGCCATTGACCGTTTCCAGGTCGCCATAGGTGGCGCCGGCATCGGTCTGGATGCTGCCATTGACCTTGCTGATGTCGTCGGCGGCCAGCGCCAGTGGGGCATTCGCGCTCAGCAGCAGAAGTAGAAATAGACGTTTCATGAGATCTCCACTGTGGAAATGCCGATGGACTGGGCGGCATGGCACCACGCTTGGGTACAATCCGCATCTGCCTGAAGTCACTGGAACCTCTTTGCGCCAGCCCGGTCACCAGCCTTGCCCCCAACGGCGTGCAGCCCTGCCGCCATGGCGCGGTGCCTGCCTGTTGATGCTGGGCGTGTTGCTGGCTGGTCCATTATCGGCGCAGAACAGCTCGCGCGACACCGAGAAAAAGCTGCAGCAGCTGCGTGGCGAGATCAAAGGCGTTGCCCAGGAGCGGCGCCAGCTGGAAGGGCAGCGCGGTGAGGCAAGCCAGCGCCTGCGCGAGGCCGACCAGAAGGTCGCCCGCAGCGGCCGTGCGGTGGCCGAAGCCGAGGCAGCGGTGCAGCGTGAGCAACAATCATTGGCGGCCCTGCAACAACGCCGGACCACGCTGGAAAGCGGCCTGGCCCAGCAGCGCCGGCAACTGGCAACCCTGTTGCGCGGTGCCTACCAGCTGGGCAATCACGCGCCACTGAAGCTGCTGCTGTCGCAGGACAGCGTGGCCGATGCCAATCGCGAACTGGCCTATCACCGTTACCTGCAGCGCGAGCGGGCAAGGGCAATCACCGGCCTGACCAGCGACCTGCAGGCGCTGACCAGCACCGAGCAGCAGATCCTTGCCCGCAGCAAGGAGCTGGAGCAGGCCCGCGAGCAGCAGCGCCAGCAGGCTGCAGCCCTGGTCCAGGACCGTCGCCAGCGCGCCAGCGTGCTGAGCGAGCTGGATACCCGCTATCAGGATCGCAGCGAGCGCGAAAAGGCCCTGGGCAAGGACGCGCGCGCGCTTGAGCAGGTGCTGGCCAGCCTGCGTGCCGCTGCCGCCCGCGCCGAAGCCGAGCGCCGCGCGGCGGCCCGTCGTGCGGCCGAGCAGGCCCGGCAGGCTGCGGCCGCCAACAACGGCACCGCGCGCACGCCGGCCCGGGCCACACCGGGCAAGGTGCCGCCGCGGGTGGTCGCCAACGCACCTGCACCGCGCGTGGGCGGCCTGGGGTGGCCGTTGTCGGGCAATCTGCTGGCCCGCTACGGCGGTCGCCTGCCGGATGGTCGCAACAGCGCCGGCGTGCTGATCGGTGCGCCGGCCGGCAGCACGGTAACCGCCGTGGCCGATGGCACGGTGGTGTTCTCCGACTGGATGACCGGCTACGGCATGATCCTGATCGTCGATCACGGCAACGGCTATATGAGCTTGTACGCGCACAACGACACCCTGCTGAAGGACGCCGGCGCCAGCATCAAGCGGGGCGATGCGGTGGCCAAGGTTGGCAACTCCGGTGGCCAGGGTGTGACCGCGCTGTATTTTGAGCTGCGCCGCAACGGCCAGCCGGTGGATCCCTCGACCTGGTTGCAGCGGCAGTAACGCCCGCTGAGCGCTGGCGCAGGCGGCTGCGCCGGTTCAACAAGAATTTAGCTGGGCTTCGCGCATAATCGGGGCCAGCGCGGTTATTGCGCATCCGTTTTCTCATGGAGTGGTTCATGCGTGTAGCCCGTCTTGCTGCTGCCCTGCTGTTGGCCCTGTCACCGGCTGTTGCATTGGCCCAGAGCGCCCCGGACAAGGTGTCCAAGGCGGACGATCCCGATGCCAAGGAATCAGTCACCTCGCGCGTCCCCCTGGATGAGATCCGCCGCTTCGTAGGTGTCTACAACGCCGTACGTGCGGCCTATGTGGACCCGGTGGATGACAAGAAACTGATGCAGTCGGCCGTGCGCGGCCTGCTGCTGGAGCTGGACCCACACAGCACCTACTTCAACAAGGAAGACGCAGAAGCCTTTGACGAGCAGACCAACGGCGCCTACGAAGGCATCGGCGTGGAGGTGCTGCAGCAGGACAACACCTTGAAGGTGGTATCGCCGATCGACGACACCCCGGCCGCGCGTGCCGGGCTGAAGGCCGGCGACCTGATCGTGGCCATCGATGGCACCCCGATCAATGCCATCGATGCCAGCGAACCGCTGCGCGGCAAGGCTGGCAGCAGCGTGGTGTTGACCATCGCCCGTGGCGAGCAGAAGCCCTTCGATGTCACCGTGATGCGCGAGACCATCCGCGTTACCAGCGTGCGCAGCAAGATGCTGGAGCCGGGTTATGGCTACATCCGCATCAGCACCTTCCAGGCCGACACCGGCGCCGATTTCCAGAAGCAGTTGAACCAGCTGCAGGCGCAGGCCGGCGGCAAGTTGAAGGGTCTGGTGCTGGACCTGCGCAGCAATCCTGGCGGCCTGCTCACCGCTGCCGTGCAGGTGGCGGATGATCTGTTGGAGAAGGGCGGCATCGTCAGTACCCGCGGCCGCATCTCGATCAGCGATGCCAAATTCGACGCCACCCCGGGCGACCTGCTCAAGGGCGCACCGATGGTGGTATTGGCCGACGCTGGCTCGGCCAGTGCCTCGGAAGTGCTTGCCGGTGCTTTGCGTGACAACGGCCGCGCCCGCGTGGTCGGCAGCCGCACTTTCGGCAAGGGCTCAGTGCAGACCGTGCTGCCGCTGGACAACGGCGACTCGGTCAAGCTGACCACCGCCCGCTACTACACCCCCAGCGGCCGTTCGATCCAGGCCACCGGCATCCTGCCGGATGTGGAACTGACACCTGATCCGGCCGATGCGCCCAACGACCTGCCGGCCAGCCTCAGCGACTACAGCGAAGCCAAGCTGCCCGGGCATCTGCGTGGCGATGACGAAGCGGTTGGCAGCAAGGCCGGCGTGGTGTTGCCGGGCGATGCCCCGATCCAGTCGGCGTTGCAGGAACTCAAGCACCCCGGCTCGGTAGCGGCGGCGCAGGCAGCGGTGGCAAAAGCCAAGCCGAAGCCTGCCAGCGCCGCAGCCAAGCCGGCTGCACCGGCCGAGGCTGCAAAGCCGGAAGCCTCGGAAAAGCCCGCCGCCGAAGAAAAACCCCTGTAGTGCCGAGCCATGCTCGGCAGGGGCTTCACCGGCAATATTTCCGCGTAGTGCCGAGCCATGCTCGGCAGCAGCTTTACCGGTAAGGCCCCAGCCGAACATGGTTCGGCTCTACCCAAGGCATGGCCCTCCCGCGATCTGATCGATCGCGGGCCTCGCGGCTGACGCCGCTCCCACAAAAAACAGGCAGGGCTAGAAACCCTTGCGCTTGCGCAGACGTCTGGCGATGGCTGCACGCACATACAGCCCATAGGCCACGCCAAACAGGAAGCCAGCCACATGCGCCGACCAGGCCACCATGCCGAAGCTGGGGCCGATATAGGCGAACACCACCTGCAGGGCCGCCCACACGCCGATCAGCAGGAAGGCCGGTGCACGCACGAATTCCAGGAACAGGCCCAGCGGCAGCACCACGCCCAGCTTGGCGCGCGGGAACAGGGTCAGATACGTGCCCATCAGTGCCGACACCGCGCCACTGGCACCGATGATGGTGCGTTCGGGCGAACCGATCACATACAGCGCGGCCAGATTGGCGATGGCGCCGCCAAACAGGAACAGCAACAGCAGGCGCCACGGCCCCAGTACGCGCTCGGCCGGCAGGCCGAAGATCAACAGGAACACCAGGTTGCCGAGTAGATGCGACCAGTCGGCGTGCAGAAACAAGGCGGTGAACAACCTTAATACGCTGCCATCGCTGAGCGCCGCCCACCAGTCCCGGCTGCTTCCCAGCCCCGTAGCCAGGGCGCCCCAGTCCAACCACAGCGTGCGTCGCGCCTCACCTGGCCGAGAGATTGACCACAGGAAGGCCGCCAGCAAGGCCAGGCACAGCAAGGGTACTGCCCAGCGCAGGCCTGACTTATTTCTGGAAGGAATGGAGACGAACATGAGTCTGGAAGCCTAACCCGGCAATGCCCGGCGCGGGCTGGGAATATGTCTTACGTCGTTATTGTTTAGTTAACCAGCGTGGGTGATACTGCATACGGCGTCGTATGTCGGGAGGGGACTCCGGCGCACTGTCAAGTAGCTTGCTACTTGGGAGTGCAGGCGCAAAAACGACCATTACCGTTTACGGAGAGAGCTTCCACCATGACTGCTTCTGCTATTGCCCGCGTAACCGCACTTGCTGTCGGCATCGCCGGCGCCCTCGCTTTCAGCCACGCCAATGCAGCTGCCTTCCAGCTGAAGGAAAACAGCGCTAAGGGCCTCGGCCGCGCTTTCGCCGGTTCCGGCAGCGCCGAGGGCGATGCATCCATCATCGCCGTCAACCCGGCCGGCATGCGCCAGTTGGACGGCCGCGTCATCCAGGGTGACCTGAGCGCGATCAGCTTCTCGGCTGAGTTCAAGGGCAGCGGGCGCACCCCTGTCGGTACGCCCGCCACCGGTGGTAACGGCGGCGATGCAGGCATGATCGCTCCGGTTCCTGCTGCTTATTTCCATATGCCGTTCGGCGAAAACGACAACATGCACTTCGGTGTGTCGTTGACCGCTCCGTTCGGTTTCAAGACCGAATACGACAACGGTTGGGTGGGGCGCTACAGCGGCCTGAAAACCGACCTGAAGGCCGTCGATCTCGGCTTTGCAGCCTCGTATGACGTCAACCCGTATGTCTCGTTCGGCGCCTCGGTGTTCGTTGAGCACCTGACCATTGAACTGAGCAACGCAATCGACTTCGGTACCGCGCTGGCCCAGAAGCGCGTCCCGGGTTTTGCTCCGGGCAGCGCCGACGGCCGCTTGACCGTTGAAGGCGATAACAATGCCGTGGGTTACACCGTCGGTGGCTTGTTCAGCGTGGACGAGAACACCCACATCGGTATCAGCTACCGTTCCAAGGTTGAGCACAAGATCACCGGCGGCGATGCGACCTTCAATGTGCCGGGCAACGCTGCCGCTGTGCTGGCCGTCGCCCAGCCGGGCCAGTTCGTCACCACCAAGGGCAAGGCCACGGTGACCATGCCGGCTTCTGCCACCCTGAGCGTGACCCACAAGGTCAATGACCGTTGGACCGTGATGGGCGATGTAAGCCGCACCGCGTGGTCCACCGCGTTTGACACCGTGGTCATCGACTACGCGTCGAACCAGCCCAATTCCGAGCTGGAGTTCGGCTACCGCGATACCACCTTCGTGTCGCTGGGTACCGATTACAAGCTGAGCGATACGCTCACCCTGCGTGGTGGTGTTGCGCTGGACCAGACCCCGACCACCGACGCACATCGTGACGTGCGTGTGCCGGACACCAGCCGCAAGTGGCTGTCGCTGGGTGTTGGCTGGACGCCGTCCGCGAACACCGAGTGGAACTTCGGCTACACCCATCTGTTCACCAGCGATCCGAACATTTCGGTGAAGCCGACCACCAACAACCAGGGCAATTCGCTGACCGGCAAGTACAAGGTCCGCGGCGACGTGTTGGCGGTGTCGTACCAGTACAAGTTCTAAGCGAACCTGTAATTGATGCATGCAGAAAGCCCCGCGCAAGCGGGGCTTTTTGTTTGTGTGGTTGCACGGCAAGGCAGCCATGCATTTGTGGGAGCGGCGTAAGCCGCGAAGCTGGCATCAATGAAATCACCGATGCCGCTGTAATCAGTTGAATCATCTGCTTCGCGGCTTACGCCGCTCCTACAAGGCTGTCGCACTACCGGGAAAGCCGCTGCCGAGCATGGCTCGACACTACGCTCCCTCCTTTTCGCGTAGCGAAGGGGAGGGCAGGGGTAGGTCTTCGTAAGGAAAAAACCGTTTGAAGCAGCGATTGTGGGAGCGGCGTCAGCCGCGAAGCAGATGGTTGACCAGGTGTTAGATATGGCGGCAGTTTCAATGATGCCGGCTTCGCGGCTTGCGCCGCTCCCACAGTCATTGCGGTGCTGCTGCGTTGCCGGGAAAGCCGCTGCCGAGCATGGCTCGGCACTACGTCCCCTCCCTTTCGCGTAGCGAAGGGGAGGGATGGGGAGGTTTTTGCAGGGCAAAGAAAAACCCCGCTTGCGCGGGGTTTTTCTCAATCACGGCACGATTGGAATCAATCGCCCAGGGTCAGCAGCGAGGCGTTGCCGCCGGCGGCGGTGGTGTTCACCGTCACCGTCTTCTCGGTGGCGAAGCGCAGCAGGTAGTGCGGGCCGCCGGCCTTGGGGCCGGTGCCGGACAGGCCCTGGCCACCGAACGGCTGCACGCCGACCACCGCGCCGATCTGGTTGCGGTTGACGTAGACGTTGCCAACGTTGACGCGCGCAGCGATGCGATCAACGGTTTCATCGATGCGCGAATGCACGCCCAGGGTCAGGCCGTAGCCGGTGGCGTTGATCTGGTCGATCACCGCATCCAGCTGATCGGCCTTCCAGCGGATCACGTGCAACACCGGCCCGAAGATTTCCTTGTGCAGCTGGTTCAGGTCCTTCAGCTCATACGCACGCGGGGCGAAGAAGGTGCCGTGTGCGGCAGCTTCGGACAGCGGTGCGGCGGCGATCAGGCGCGCTTCGGCATCCATGCGCACGGCGTGGTCCTTGAGGATCTGCAGCGCGTCGGCGTCGATGACCGGGCCGACGTCGGTGGACAGTTCGCCCGGGTCGGCAACCTTCAGTTCGGCCATCGCGCCGGACAGCATGCCCATCACCTTGTCGGCGATGTCGTCCTGCACGAACAGCACGCGCGCTGCCGAGCAACGCTGGCCGGCCGAGGTGAAGGCCGAGCCGATGGCGTCCTTGACCAACTGTTCCGGCAACGCCGAGGAGTCGGCGATGAAGGCGTTCTGGCCACCGGTCTCGGCGATCAGCACGCCGATGGCGGCATCGCGTGCGGCCATCGCGCGGTTGATGGCGCGGGCGGTCTCGGTGGAGCCGGTGAAGGCCACGCCAGCCACGCGCGGGTCGGCGGTCAGCGCGGCACCGACGGTGGCACCGTCGCCCGGCAGGAACTGCAGCACGCCTTCCGGCACGCCTGCGTCGAGCAGCAGCTTCACGGCGTAGTAGCCGATCAGGTTGGTCTGCTCGGCCGGCTTGGCGATGACGCTGTTGCCAGCGGCCAGGGCGGCGGCGACCTGGCCGAGGAAGATCGCCAGCGGGAAGTTCCACGGGCTGATGCAGACGAAGACGCCACGGCCGTGCAGCTGCAGCTCGTTGCTTTCGCCGGTCGGGCTCGGCAGCTTCTCGGCGGTGCCGAACTGCTCGCGTGCCTGCTTGGCGTAGTAGCGCAGGAAGTCGACTGCTTCACGCACTTCGGCGACGCCGTCGGGCAGGCTCTTGCCGGCTTCCTTCACGCACAGCGCCATGAACTCGGCGATGCGCGCTTCAAGCTGGTCGGCGGCGTGCTCGAGGATGGCGGCGCGGCTGGCGGCCGGGGTGCGGTTCCAGGCTGGCTGGGCGGCCACGGCATTGGCCAGCGCCTTCTGCACGGTGGCGGCATCGGCAGCCTGCCAGTGACCGACGACCTGGCGGTTGTCGGCCGGGTTGACCACCGGCTGCGACGGCGTGCCCGGGGCCACGCCCTGCACCAGCGGGGTCGCCTGCCACGGCTTGATAGCGGCGTTGAGCTGCTCGGCCAGGGCGCGCAGTTCGTTGTCGTTGGCGAGGTTGATGCCCATGGAGTTGGTCCTGTCGTGGTTCTGGCTGCGCAGCAAATCAACCGGCAGCGGGATCTTGGGGTGCGGGATGGAGGCGAACGAAGACACGGCTTCGACCGGATCGCGGATCAGGTCGTCGATGGACACGTCTTCATCGGTGATGCGGTTGACGAAGCTGGAGTTGGCGCCGTTCTCCAGCAGGCGACGCACCAGGTAGGGCAGCAGGTCTTCGTGCGATCCCACCGGTGCGTACACGCGGCAGGGCACGTTCAGACGATCAGCCGGAATCACCTCGGCATACAGGTCATCGCCCATGCCGTGCAGCTTCTGGTGCTCGTACACGCCGCCCTTGGCGATCTGCTTGATCGTGGCGATGGTGGCCGCGTTATGGGTGGCGAACATCGGGTAGATCGCGTCGCTGTGGCCGAACAGACGCTTGGCGCAGGCGATGTAGGACACATCGGTGTTCTGCTTGCGGGTGAACACCGGGTAGCCGGGCAGGCCTTCGATCTGCGCGCGCTTGATTTCCGCATCCCAGTACGCGCCCTTGACCAGGCGCACCTGCAGCTTGTGGCCGATGCGGCGGGCCAGGTCGGCGAGGTAATCGATCGTGTACGGCGTGCGCTTCTGGTAGGACTGCACGACGATGCCGAAGCCCGCCCAGCCCTTCAGCGACGGATCGCTGACCACGCGCTCGATGATGTCCAGCGACAGTTCCAGGCGGTCGCTTTCCTCGGCGTCGACGGTGCAGCCGATGCCGTAGGACTTGGCCAGCTGCGCCAGTTCCAGCACGCCCGGTACCAGATCCTTCAATACGCGCTCGCGCTTGGCGTGTTCATAGCGCGGGTACAGCGCCGACAGCTTGATCGAGATGCCGTGTGACTTGGTCACGTCGCCGTCGGCCTTGCCGCCACGGGCGATGTTGTCGCCGCCGATCGCGTGGATGGCACGGCGGTAATCTTCCAGGTAGCGCAGCGCGTCCTTCATGGTCAGCGCGCCTTCGCCGAGCATGTCGAAGGAGTAGCGGTAGTTGCTGTTGTCGCCCTTGTGCGAGCGCGACAGCGCTTCGTCGATGGTGCGGCCCATGACGAACTGGTGGCCCATGATCTTCATCGCCTGACGCACGGCCAAGCGGATCACCGGCTCGCCAACGCGGCCGATCAGGCGCTTGAACGCGCCATGCACGTCGCGCTTGGTGGCATCGGCCAGATCAACCAGATGACCGGTCAGCATCAGGCCCCAGGTCGAGGCATTGACCAGCACCGAGTCGGACTGGCCCATGTGGCGCTTCCAGTCGGCTTCGCCCAGCTTGTCGCGGATCAGCTTGTCGGCCGTTTCCTGGTCCGGAATGCGCAGCAGGGCTTCGGCCACGCACAT
Source organism: Stenotrophomonas sp. STEN021 (assembly GCF_056760175.1). Taxonomy (NCBI): domain Bacteria; kingdom Pseudomonadati; phylum Pseudomonadota; class Gammaproteobacteria; order Lysobacterales; family Lysobacteraceae; genus Stenotrophomonas; species Stenotrophomonas sp. STEN021. Next base: position 16,683 of record NZ_JBRREH010000046.1, read on the forward strand.
CAGCAGCACGCCTTCTTCGCTGCCCAGGTCGTACTGGCGCATGAAGGCCTCGATCGCGCCCTGGTTCTTGGCGCGGGCGCGCACGCGGCGCACCAGGTCGGCGGCGGTGGCTTGTACCTGTGCCTGCTCGGCGGCCGGCAGGCGCGCCTGTTCCAGCAGTTCACGTACGTGGCTGGTTTCGTCTTTCAACCAGGCATCGGTAATGGCCTGGCGCAGCGCGGGCGGCGCCGGCGGTAGCTCAGGCGTCAGCAGCGGCGGGGCCGGCGACGTAGGGGAGGCGACATCAGGAGAAGGTGTTGCGTTCATGCGCTCGGCCACAGTTGGATTCGGCCATTTTAATCTTCGGTGGCGGATTTCCTAGTCCCCTGCGGGCGTCTGTTTGCGGCCTGAAAGCACTGGCCTGTGGGCGCTTTCGCAATACTTAACGAGTCAAATTAAATTGTGCCGATTCCGGCATCTAAATCGACGTGCTTGGACGATATGGGCACAGTTTTGATGTGCACTGCAGCATTGATGACGATGATGAATGGAAGCTTGCCGGGCGTGTGCGGGCAGGGCTACCATCGAACTCGATTTCCGCGGTATGGACGCGGCTGCGATGATCCAGGTGCTTCGGCAAGACTCCGATGGCTCAGGGACGCAGTTGTTGCTGCACCCCCCACGGGCACTCAGTGCTCGGCAGTTCGTCCAGTTGTTTGCGGCGTTGGCAGGATTGATGGTGTTCGCGGCTGGCCTTGCCTGGCTGTCCGGGAACGTACTGGCCCCTGTCTTCGCGTTGTTGCATGGCTTCCTGGTGGCCGCTGCCCTGCGTGCGTGTTGGCGCAGCAGCAATCGCCGGGAAGAGATCCGGGTAGGACCGGACTGCGTGGAAGTGATTCCCGCAGCCGGAGTTTCGCCGGTATTCCGCGCACACCCGTATTGGGTGCGGGTGGTGACCGGGAAGGAACGGGTCCTGCTGGTTTCCAGCGGCAAGTGGGTGGAAGTGGGGAGTTTTCTCGCGCCCGTGGAACGTCGGGAACTTGCGGTGACACTTGAAGGCTTGCTCGCGGCCAGCAATGGCAGCAACCGATGACGTCAAGGGTCTAGGCAATGAAGCAAAGCAGCGTGTGGGGCGCGAAGTTGAAACACGGTTTGGCAGCGGCAGCGATGATGCTGTCGGCGCAGGCAGCATGGGCGCAGACCGCCGATCCCAAGGAATGGCAGCTCAATATGGGCAAGGGCGTCACCCATACCTCGCGTATGGCGTGGGACGCACATATGGTGGCGTTGTGGGTATGTACCGTCATCGGCGTGCTGGTGTTCGGCGCCATGGCTTATGCCATCTTCAAGTTCCGCAGGTCCAAGGGCGCGGTGGCCAAGCAGTTCAGCCACAACACCAAGGCGGAAATCATCTGGACCGTCATCCCCATCATCATCCTGGTGGTGATGGCCTGGCCGGCCACGGCCAAGCTGATCGCCATGTACGACACCCGCGATTCCGAGATGACGGTGAAGATCACCGGCTATCAGTGGATGTGGAAGTACGAATATCTGGGTGAAAACGTCGCCTTTACTAGCCGCCTGGACCGCAAGTCCGACGAAGTGCGGCAGAGCGGCAGCGTGCCGACCATGGCCAGCGATCCGCACTACCTGCTGGACGTGGACAACCCGCTGGTGCTGCCGGTGGATACCAAGGTCCGCTTCGTCATCACCTCCGACGATGTGATCCATGCGTGGTGGGTGCCGGCACTGGGCTGGAAGCAGGACGCCGTGCCGGGCTTCATCAACGAGCGCTGGACCAACATCGAAACCGAAGGCGTGTACCGCGGCCAATGCGCGGAACTGTGCGGCAAGGACCACGGCTTCATGCCGATCGTGGTCAAGGCCGTGTCCAAGGACGAGTTCAAGTCCTGGCTGGCCTCGCGCAAGCCGGCGCCTGCCGCGCCTGCAGAAGCCGCGCCCGCGCCTGCCGCCGAACCGGCACCCGCCGCGGCGCCCGAAGCAACGCAACCGGAAGCAACCCCTGCCGCACCTGCGGCGGCCGGTGCCTGATACCACTGCGTGCCGGTGCTGCCGGCGCGATGCCTGAAAACGCATAACGAGGTGTAGTTGCAATGGCGAATACCGCAGTGGACCACTCCGATCACCACGGGCACCAACAGGGCTTCTTCGAGCGCTGGTTCTTCTCCACCAATCACAAGGACATCGGCACGCTCTACCTGCTTTTCAGCTTCACCATGTTCATCATTGGTGCGGCGATGAGCGTGGTGATCCGGCTGGAGCTGGCGCAACCCGGCCTGCAGTTCGTCAAGCCGGAATTCTTCAATCAGATGACCACCGTGCATGCACTGGTGATGATCTTCGGCGGCGTGATGCCGGCCTTTGTCGGCTTGGCCAATTGGATGATCCCGCTGCAGATCGGCGCGCCGGACATGGCGCTGCCACGCATGAACAACTGGTCGTTCTGGTTGCTGCCGGTGGCCTTCAGCATGCTGCTGGTGACCCTTTTCCTGCCCGGTGGTGCACCGGCGGGTGGCTGGACGCTGTATCCACCGCTGTCGCTGCAAGGTGGCTACAACGTCGCCTTCAGCGTGTTCGCCATCCACGTCGCCGGTGTCAGCTCGATCATGGGCGCGATCAACATCATCGCCACCGTGCTCAACATGCGCGCACCGGGGATCGACCTGTTGAAGATGCCGATCTTCTGCTGGACCTGGTTGATCACCGCCTTCCTGCTGATTGCGGTGATGCCGGTGCTGGCTGGCGCGGTGACCATGCTGCTGACCGACAAGTTCTTCGGCACCAGCTTCTTCAATGCCGCCGGTGGCGGTGACCCGGTGATGTACCAGCACATCTTCTGGTTCTTCGGTCACCCCGAGGTCTACATCATGATCCTGCCGGCGTTCGGCGTGGTCAGTGAGATCTTGCCGACCTTCAGCCGCAAGCCGCTGTTCGGCTATCAGGCAATGGTCTATGCCACTGCTGCCATCGCCTTCCTGTCGTTCATCGTGTGGGCGCACCACATGTTCACGGTGGGCATGCCGCTGGGTGGCGAAATCTACTTCATGTTCGCCACGATGCTGATCTCCATCCCGACCGGGGTGAAGGTGTTCAACTGGGTCAGCACGATGTGGGAGGGCTCGCTGACGTTTGAAACGCCGATGCTGTTCTCCATCTCGTTCGTGATCCTGTTCACCATCGGCGGTTTCTCCGGCCTGATGCTGGCGATCGTGCCGGCTGACTACCAGTACCACGACACCTACTTCGTGGTGGCGCACTTCCATTACGTGCTGGTGACCGGCGCGGTATTGGCGCTGATCGCCGCGGTGTACTACTGGTGGCCGAAGTGGACCGGCCGCATGTACAACGAGTTCTGGGGCAAGTTTCATTTCTGGTGGACGATGGTGTTCGTCAACCTGCTGTTCTTCCCGCAGCACTTCCTCGGCCTGGCCGGCATGCCGCGACGTATCCCGGATTACAACCCGGTGTTCGCCGACTGGAACCTGGTCAGCTCGATCGGCGCATTCGGCATGTTCGCCACCCCGTTCATGATGGCGGCGATCCTGCTGGCCTCGCTGCGCAACGGCAAGCGTGCCGAAGCGCGCGCCTGGGAAAGTGCACGCGGGCTGGAGTGGACCATTCCGTCACCAGCACCTGCGCATACCTTCACCGTGCCGCCGGTGATCAAGCCGGGTGATCTGGCGCATGACGATGTGACGCACTGAGGAGGCTGGCAATGAGCAGCAACGAACATTTCCAGGCTGAGGAGTTGGCCCTGCGCAGGCGCCGTTCGCGACGCACTGCATTGATCGTCGGCCTGATCGCGGTCGCGGTCTACGTCGGCTTCATCCTGTCCGGGGTGCTGGCGAGTTGACCACGCCGGCGCCCGCGCCCAAGCCGAACGCCGGCCTTGGCCGGCTGATCGGCGTGGCGTTCGCGGTGTTCGTGCTGACCTTCTCGCTGGTGCCGCTGTACCGCATCGCCTGTGAGAAAGTGTTCGGCGTACGCCTGGAGCGCGGCGCGACCACGCACGAAACCAACGTGCATGCGACCACCGGCAAGCGCACGGTACGGGTGGAGTTCGATGGTGGCGTCAATTCCAAGCTGCCATGGGCCTTCCATCCGGAAAAGCTGACGATGGACGTGGTGCCGGGCGAGTTGAACGAAGCCTTGTACTTCGCCCGCAATGACAGTGACCGCGCGCTGGTGGGCAGTGCGGTGCCGTCGGTGGCACCGGCCCGTGCCTCGGGCTACTTCAACAAGACCGAATGTTTCTGCTTCACCGCCCAGACCCTGCAGGCCGGTGAGAAGCGCGACATGCCGGTACGTTTCATCGTTGACCCGGACCTGCCGGCCGACGTCAACACGATCACCCTGTCCTACACCTTCTACAAGAATGATGCGCTGACCGAGCAACTGGCCCCGGCAAGCGCCGCGGCCGCTGCCCACGCAGCTCCCTGATCACGGACCCGGAAGCAACGCCATGGCCCATAACGCCCCTGATGCCAACGTCTACTTCGTGCCTAGCAGCAGCAAATGGCCGTTTGTAGGATCGATCGCGATGCTGGTGATGATGGTCGGGGTGGCCAGTTGGCTCAACGATGCCAGCTGGGGCCGCTGGACCTTCTTCACCGGCGTGGCGATGCTGGTGTTCACCCTGTTCCTGTGGTTTGGTGATGTCATCCGCGAATCGGTGGGCGGCAACTACAACCACCAGGTCGACGGCTCGTTCCGGATGGGGATGATCTGGTTCATTTTCTCCGAGGTGATGTTCTTTGCAGCTTTCTTCGGTGCGCTTTTCTACACCCGCAACATGGGCCTGCCCTGGCTCGGTGGTGAAGGTCATGGCGTGCTCACCAACGAATACCTGTGGGATGGCTATTCGGCTGCATGGCCGACCAATGGCCCGGCCGATATCGGCGGCGCCTTCCAGACCATTCCGGCCTGGGGCCTGCCACTGCTCAACACGCTGATCCTGTTGAGCTCGGGCGTGACCTTGACCATCGCGCACCACGCGCTGAAGGCGGGCAACCGCAAGCAGTTGCTGATCTGGTTGGGGGCGACGGTGGTGTTGGGCTGCGTATTCCTGTTCTTCCAGGCCGAGGAATACATCCACGCCTACAAGGAATTGAACCTGACCCTGGGCTCTGGCATCTACGGCTCAACGTTCTTCATGCTGACCGGCTTCCACGGCGCGCACGTGCTGCTGGGGACGATCATGTTGACGGTGATGTGGTTCCGCTCCGCCAAGGGCCACTTCACCCGTGACAACCATTTCGGTTTCGAAGCGGCAGCGTGGTACTGGCATTTCGTCGACGTGGTGTGGCTGATGCTGTTCCTGTTCGTTTACGTGCTGTAACGCGGGTCCGAGGCCGCACTGCACAGCAGTGCGGCTGTTGCGATGTTCAGCCGCCAACACCGTGCGGCTTGATCCAACCCGTATAGATGCCCAAGGCAACCAGCAGAATCAGTACCACTGACAGCGCGATACGCCGCGTCAACGCATTGACCGTCCGTTTGGTCTGGCCGCGATCGATCATCAGGTAATAGAGGCCGGCTCCAAGATTCCAGACGATGACGATCAAGAACGCGATCACCAACAGGGTCTTCAACGAATCATTCATGCGTGGCTCGTTCAGTGGGAAGGCAGTGCTATATCACCTGCTTGGCGGCAGCTTGTCATGACGCGACAGCACACGGCGATTTTTGCTTGGCTGCTGGCGGTGTTGGTGGCCGCCTTGTTCTGCGCCTTGGGCGGCTGGCAACTGCAGCGCATGCATGAAAAGGAAGCCCTGCTTGCGCAGTTGCCGCCCAGCCGCGACGCCGCGCTCAGTCTTGCCCAGGCGGCGGCCAAGCCTGACTCCCTGCATTGGGTGCGCGACCAGCTGCAGTTCCTGCCAGGCAGCGTGCTGCTGGACAACCAGCTGCGTGAGGGTCGCGCTGGCATCAAGGTCTACCAGCCTGCGCGTGCCGGCGATGGCGCGGTGGTGCTGGTCGATCTGGGCTGGCTGCCGCTGCCTGCCGACCGCAGCATGCCAACGATCCGCGCGGAGCAGGGCACGCAGGCACTGCAGGGGCTGTGGGCGCCGGCACCGGCAACCGGTATCGCCTTGGGCCCGGCATTGAGTGCAACCACGCAGCCGCAGACTTGGCTGGCAACGCGGATCGATCTGCCGGCGATTGCCGCGCAGCTTGGGCTGGGCAGCGCAGTGCTTGCGCCGAAGGTACTTCGATTGGATCCGGACCTGCCGCTGGGCTATGCGCGTGATCTGGACCTGCTGCCCAATACCTTGCCGCCTTCGCGCCACCTTGGTTACGCGGTGCAGTGGTTCGCGATGGCCTTGGCGGTGTTGTTGATTGCGCTGTTGTTGCAGTTCAAAAAGCGAAGGAAGTTGGGAGTTGGGAATGCGGGTTAGGTTGGAGCTGGTTGGAAGCCAAAGCCAAAGCCAAAGCCAAAGCACCCCTCCCCAACCCTCCCCTTGGCTGCGCCAAAGGGAGGGGGCAGAGCGCTGCGCCCTCCCTTTGATCCTTGCTCCTGCCTTCGCCATTGAATTTCCCCCTCCCTTTCACCGAAGGTGAAGGGGAGGGCCGGGGAGGGGTGCTTTTGCTCCAGCCTTTGCTTTAGTTCCAGCTCTTGCTCCAGCTTTCGCACCCAGCCACTCCCCATAGCCAGCTCGAAAAGAACCCAGCCATGAACGCACTCACCCCCGACCAGCTCGCCACCCGCAACCGCGGCCGCCGGGTATTGCTGCTGATCTTCGCCATGTTCTTCGGCTCGATGGCGCTGGCCGGCATCCTGCGCTTCTCTGGCTGGACACCGCAGATCAACCGCCATCACGGTGAACTGCTGCAGCCGGCATTGGATCTGCGCAGCGAGCAGCTGCATCTGGCCAACGGTCAGGCCTACGACTGGAACCCTGGCGAGCGCCACTGGCGCATCCTGTTGGCGCCGCCAGCTGACTGTGCACCGGCCTGCGTCACTTTGTCGCAGCAATTGGACAAGGTGTGGCAGTTGTTCGGGCATAACGCGGATAATGTCGAGATATTGTGGCTGGGCACGCCGCCTGAACAGGTGGCCGCCACGCCGGCACTGAAGGTGCTGCAGCCCCAGCCTGCGTTCCGGGGCAAGCTGCCGGGGGTTGATGACCCGGCCGGCACTCCGGTGTATGTGATTGATCCCAATGGCTTTGTGGTATTCCGCTATGCGCCGGGTTTTGAACCGGGTGGATTGCGGGCTGATCTATCCAAGCTGTTGAAACTGATGTGAGTTCCGTTCGATGAATGCCTCCGCGCGTCCGGCGCTGTACCGCAATTTCCACCGACTGGCGTGGTTCGCACTGATCATGACGGCGAGCACGATCATGTTCGGCTCGTTCGTGCGCCTGTCCGATGCCGGCCTGAGCTGCCCGGATTGGCCCACCTGCTATGGCCGCGTGACCTGGCCGCAGACGCAGATGGAGGCGGCACAGCACGTGGCCAGCGAGATCCGCCCGCTGGAAACCCACAAGGCCTGGCGTGAGCAGGTCCACCGTTTCCTGGCCGGCCTGCTCGGCGTCGAAGTGCTGACCCTGGCGTTGCTGGCCGCACGCCGACGCAAGCGCGGCATCGCCCAGATCGTCACCGCCTCGGTGCTGGTAGCCATAGCGATACCCTTGTACATGCGCGGCGAGCATGTGGCGTCCAGCGTGTTGGCCATCGGCGGCGAGGCGATCCTGCTGCTGGCGGCGCTGCGCTGGTCCAACATCGACCTGGCGCGCGCTGCGGTGCTGACCCTGGCGGTGGTGATCTTCCAGGCCTTGCTGGGCATGTGGACGGTCACCTGGCTGCTCAAACCCATCGTGGTGATGGGCCACCTGCTGGGCGGCATGGCGATGTTCTCGCTGCTGGTATGGATGGCCTGGAAGGCCACGCATCTGCCGATCACACTGGCCGAGGCACCGCGCCTGCGCTGGTGGCTGCGCGCTGCGGTGGCGATGGTGGTGCTGCAGATCGCACTCGGTGGCTGGGTCAGCGCCAACTATGCTGCTTTGGCCTGCGGTGGCGGCAGTGCCTCGCTGGACAACTTCCCGCGCTGCGTCAGCCAATGGTGGCCGCAGCAGAACTACAGCGAAGGCTTCACCCTGTGGCGCGGCATCGGCGTGGACTACGAAGGTGGTGTGCTCGATGGCGCTTCACGTATCGCCATCCAGATGGCGCACCGGATGTTTGCTGTGCTGGTGGCGGTGTATCTGCTGGTGCTGTCGGTACGCATGTTCCGCTTGCCGGGCATGCGCGGTTGGGCAAGCACGCTGATCGCGCTGGTGCTGTTGCAGGTCACCCTGGGCGTGCTCAACGTCAAGCTGGCGTTGCCGCTGGCCGTGGCGGTGATGCACAGCGGCGGTGCGGTTGCCCTGTTGTTTGTATTGGTCACGCTGCTGGCGCGGCTGCGCGCCCCGGAGTGAATGATGCGTACAACATGGCGTGACTACTGGGACCTGACCAAGCCGAAGGTGGTGGCACTGATTGTGTTCACCGCCCTGGTCGGCATGTGCCTGGCCATTCCAGGCCTGCCCACCACCGCGCAGGTGGTGACCGGCCTGCTCGGCTTCCTTGGCATCTGGCTGTCGGCCTCGGCCGCAGCGGCGATCAACCAGCTGCTGGATGCGCGCATCGACGCACAGATGGCGCGTACCTCATGGCGGCCCTTGGTGGTCGGCAAGGTCTCGCCACGGCAGGTGCTGGTGTTTGCCGGCGCGCTGACCGCGCTGTCGATGACCATCCTGGTGCTGTGGGTGAACGTGATCACCGCAGTGCTGACGTTTGCCTCGCTGATCGGCTATGCGGTGATCTACACCGTCTACCTGAAGCGTGCGACCTCGCAGAACATCGTCATCGGCGGCCTGGCTGGGGCGACGCCGCCGCTGCTGGGCTGGGCGGCGATCACCGGCATGCAGGGCAGCTCGGATTGGGCCTACGCCTCGTTGCTGGTGCTGATCATCTTCATCTGGACCCCGCCGCATTTCTGGGCGCTGGCGATCTTCCGCCGTGCCGATTACGCCAAGGCCGAGATCCCGATGCTGCCGGTGACCCACGGCGTGCCGCATACCCGCAAGCAGATCCTGGCGTACTCGGTGGTGCTGGCGGTGGTGACCTTGCTGCCAGTGGCGATCGACATGAGTGGCATGTTCTACCTGGGCGGGGCAACGGTGTTGAACATCGTCTTCCTCTGGTACGCATGGAAGATGCAGAACCCGCCGGACGAGATGTTCAACATGAAGATGTTCGGCTATTCCATCGTCTACCTGATGGCACTGTTCGCCTTCCTGCTGGTCGATCACTGGATGCTGCCCTGGTTGTGATCCAGCAATGAAAAGGCCGGCGAAAGCCGGCCTTTTTCTTTTGTAGGAGCGGCGTAAGCCGCGAAGCTGATAGTTGTTCCGGCTGCGGCAGGAACTGCAACCACGGAATGTTTGATTGCAGTGTGCATGCGCATCGGATGCATTGGTGGCTTCGCGGCTTACGCCGCTCCCACAACAATCAAGAGCCTGCAGTGCTGGCGTTCTGCTTCGCATACCGCTGCGCCACCATCGAGCAGACGATCAGCTGGATCTGGTGGTAGATCATGATCGGCAGCACGATTGCACCGAGACTGCCGCCGGCAAACAACACCTTGGCGATCGGCACACCAGTGGCCAGGCTCTTCTTGGATCCGCAGAACATGATGGTGATCTGGTCGGCGCGGTTGAAGCCCAGGCGCCGTGCCAGCCAGGTGATGCCGGGCATTGCGATGGCCAGCAATACAATCGCAACCAGCGCAGCAGCCAACAAGGACAAGGGCGGCGTCTTGCTCCACAGGCCTTCACTGACCGATTCGCCAAAGGCCGCGTAAACCACCAGCAGCACCGTGCCCTGGTCGGTATATCGCAGCAGCGGCCGCTGCCGGTCGACCCAGCGGCCTATCCAGGGGCGCAGCAGATGGCCGAGCACGAACGGCACCAACAGCTGCAGCATGATCGCGCCCACCGCATGCAGCGGGTTGGCCATGCCGCCTTGTGAACCTGCCAGGACGGTCATCAGCAACGGGGTCAGGAACACACCGAGGATGCTCGACAGCGACGCCGCACAAACCGCGGCTGGCACGTTGCCGCCGGCAATCGAAGTGAAGGCGATCGAGGACTGTACAGTGGATGGCAGGGCGCACAGGAACAGCACGCCGATATAGAGCTCGGGCGTCAGTACCCAGCCGGACAGCGGTTTCATTGCCAGCCCGAACAGTGGGAACAGCACGAAGGTGCAGGCCAGGATGGTGATGTGCAGGCGCCAGTGCAGCAGGCCGGCGACGATGGACTCGCGTGGCAGGCGCGCCCCGTGCAGGAAGAACAACGCGGCGATGGCGATATCGGTGAAGTGGTCGAAGCCTCTGGCTGCGGCGCCAGTGAGCGGCAACACGCTGGCCAGGACGACAGTGGCAAGCAGGGCGAGGGTGAAGTTATCCGGTCGCAGTCGCGACCACCAGCGGGTCATGTCGGCAATGCCTCCTGATCAGGGTGTGGGTGCTTCCAAAGCGGCGCGTGCTGCGGGCTCGAGTGAGGTCATGCCGGCGTCACGGCCAAACTTGATGGCGTCGTCCACCGACGCGCCATTGATATGCGCGTCGATCAACGACAGCAAGGCACCAGCGCGGTTGGAGGAGGCGCAATGCAGCAGGGTCTTGCCGCCGTCCTGCTTGAGCAGGCGGTCCAGCGTGCGCGCGTTGGCGTCGGTGATGTCGCCGGCACCGGCGATGGGCAGGCGCACATAGCGCAGGCCGAGTTGCTCGGCCAGGGCGGCCTCGTCATAGCCGCGATCTTCGTCGGGCCTGCGCAGATCGATGACGGTGGTGACACCATTGGCGGCGGCATCGCGCAGTTGTTGTGCGCTGGGCTGGCCAGCGGTGATGAGGTCAGGGCGTGGCTGGCGCAGCGTTGCATCGCCAGCGTAGGCGTTGGTGGCGAGCAGCAGTGAGAGGAGCAGGGACAGGCGATAGGCGTACATGCAGTGCTCCATTGCAGATGTCAGAGGCGCAGGTTGGCGCGGGCCTTGAGCAGCTCGCGCAGTTCGTATTTGTCGGTGTCGTCCAGGCCTTGCTGGCGCTGCTTGGCCTGCAGTTCGTCCAGGCGCTGGGTCAGCAGTTGCTTCTCCAGCTGCAGCACGGCGTCCTGCAGTTCCTGTGCCCACATCGCTTCATCGCCGGGCAGCGCCTGCGCCGCCAGCTTGTGCAGCGCGGCCTGTTCTTCGCGCTCGTTGAAGTGTTCGAGCAGGGCGCCGGTGCTGATGTCCGGGCGCTGCTGCACCAGGCTCAACAACTCGACCAGCAGCTCGATACCGGGCAGGCGCAGGCCGCCAATGGCGTGGTGGCCTTCCAGGCTCATCGCCAGCGAGGGCTGCTGCAACAGGATGGCGATGGCGGCGCGGACCAGGCTGCGCTTCTGCGCAGGCACGGCGTTGTTGCGCATCGGCGGCCGCGCTGCAGGAACGGCGGCTGTTGCCGTGCTGCCGATGCCGGTCAGGCGCGCCAGCTCCTGCTTCATCAGGTCGCCGAAGGCGCCATCGGGAATCTGCGCCAGCATCGGCTTCGCCCGTTCGGCCAGGCGTGCCTTGCCGTCCAGCGTGCCGAGGTTGATCTCGCGGCTGAGTTCGTCGAAGAAGAACTGCGACAGCGGCGTGCCCTGCTTGAGCCGTGCATCGAAGGCATCGGCGCCTTCCTTGCGCACAATGGTGTCCGGGTCCTCGCCATCGGGCAGGAACAGGAAGAAGGCCTGGCGGCCATCCTTCATGCGCGGCAGCACCGATTCCAGTGCGCGCCAGCCGGCGCGGCGGCCGGCGGCATCACCGTCGAAGCAGAAGTACACGTCGGGCGCGTTGCGGAACAGCAGTTCGGCATGATCCGGCGTGGTTGCCGTGCCCAGCGTCGCCACTGCCTGGGTGACGCCGAACTGGAACAGGCTGACCACGTCCATATAGCCTTCCACCACGATCAGCCGTTCGATCTTCTGGTTGGCCTGGCGCACCTGCCACAGGCCGTACAGTTCGCGGCCCTTGTGGAACAGCGCGGTTTCCGGCGAGTTGAGGTACTTGGGGCCGGCGTCCCTGCCGTCATCAGGGGCGGCCATGACCCGGCCACCGAAGGCGATGACGCGGCCACGGCGGTCGAAGATCGGGAACATCACCCGGTCGCGGAACTTGTCGTAGACGTGGCCGCGGTCGTTCTTGGAGAACAGGCCGACGCGTTCGAGCAGCTTCATGCGCCGCTCGTCCTTGCCCAGCGCGTCCTTCAGCGCGCTATAGCCATCGGGTGCATAGCCGATGGAGAAGCGTGCGCAGGTGTCGGCATCGACGCCACGGCCATCGAGATAGCTGCGGGCCTTCTCATTGGTTTCGAGCTGCTTCTGGAAGAAGCGGGTGGCCGCATCCAGCGCCGAGTACTGGTCGCGGCTGTCGTCCTGCTGCTGTGGCGTGCGCGCATTGGTTTCGCGCGGGATTTCCATGCCCACGCGCTTGGCCAGCTCATCCACCGCATCGAGGAACTCGAGGCGGTCGTAATTCATCAGGAAGCTGATCGCGGTGCCATGCGCGCCACAGCCGAAGCAGTGATAGAACTGCTTGGTCGGCGAGACCGTGAACGAAGCCGAGCGCTCGTCATGGAACGGGCAGCGCGACGCGTATTCCTTGCCCTGGCGCTTGAGCGGCACACGTGAGCCCACCACTTCGACGATGTCGGTGCGGGCCAGCAGGTCGTCAATGAACGCGTCGGGAAGTCGGGCCATGCGGCAAATGAACAGCGCCGCCGGTTGGCGGGGCGCGGATGAAAGGGGGAAGGGGAGTGTACTAGGCTGGGCTGGTGCTGGCTGGGTGTTGGGCTTGATGGTTTTCAGTCAACAGCGCAAAGCTACCCCTCCCCAGCCCGTCCGGCCCGAAGGCATAGCCTTCGGTCGTTCATCAGGTCGCGCGGCAGTGCCGCGCAAGCAGACCTTCTTCACCCCCTTGCCTGCGGCAAAGGGAGGGAGTGGCTTCTGCCCCCTCCCTTTCGCGTAGCGAAGGGGAGGGCTGGGGAGGGGGGGCTTTTGCTTCTGCTCTTGCCGTCAGTCCAAAGCCCCAATATCAACTTCAGCCTCAGCCGCCACCTTCCGCCGCGCATACGCCCGCTCATCAATCACCGCGGTGATCAGCGCGCCAGCAAAGAACACCACGCTGGCGTAGTAGATCCACACCAGCATGATCACCAGTGTCCCCATCGAGCCGTAGGCGCTGCCCGGGGCTGCGTTGGCGATATACAGGCCAATCGCATAGCGGCCCAGGGTGAACAGCACGGCGGTAATCGCGCCACCGAGAAAGGCCTGGCGCCAGGCCACCGGCCGGTCCGGCAGGTAGTGGTAGAGGAAGGCGAAACCCAGTGCATACAGTGCCAGTGTGGTCGTATAGCCCAAGGCCGGCAGGGCGGAGGGTAGGTGCGAGAAGATCACCTGCAGGGCGGTGGTGGCGACCATCGACACGATCAGCAGGAAGCCGAGTGCCAGTACCACGCCGGCGGAGAACACCCGCTTCTTCAACCAGCCGAATATCCCTTCAAAGCGCTTGGAGTCGGTACGGAAGATCAGGTTCAAGGCCGCCTGCAGCTGGGCGAATACCACCGTGGCGCCGATGAACAACAGGATCAGGCTCCAGATGCCGGCAAGCGAGCCCAGATCCGGTTGTGCGCTGGCATTGGTGATCACCGTGCGTGCGACCTCGGCCACGCTGGGGCCGGCCAATGAGCCAATCTGCTCGATAAGTGTCTGTTGCGCAGGCGGGTACAGTGAGGCAGTCAGCCACAGCAGCAGGACCAGCAGCGGCGCCAGCGACAGCAGGGTATAGAAGGCCAGCGAGGCTGCCTGGGTCATCACGTCGGCTTCGACGAAGCGGCGGGCCAGGGCGGCCGGCAAGCTTTGCTGCAGCAGCTCCAGCCGGGATTTGAACGAATGCAGGGTGGGGCGGGTTACGGGCATCAGGTAGGTCGCGTGAAGTCAGGGTTCTGTTCTAGCAAAGCCGGGCTTCGGAGCGGGTGAATGGGTATCCGTAGTGCCGAGCCACGCTCGGTAGGGGCTTTCCCGGTAATGCCCGAAAATGTAGGAGCGACAACAGCCACCAAGCCACATCCAGATCAGAAGCGGTGGAGCCAACCCCTCCCCAACCCTCCCCTTGGCCTTCGGCCAAAGGGAGGGAGCAGAGCGCGTAGTGCCGAGCCACGCTGCAGGGGCCTTTCCGGCAATGTATGAAAATGTAGGAGCGGCGTGAGCCGCGAAGCCACGGATTCATCAGATTGCGAACCGGTCGGTGATTCCAGCGTTGCCAGCTTCGGGGCTGACGCCGCTCCCACAAAAGGCGGGCGGGCAGAAACAACAAGGCCCGCACTTGGCGGGCCTTGTCGCGCAACCGCGGCAGCTGGGATCAGCCGGCCAGGGCCTGCTTGACCAGCTTGGACACCAGGCCCATGTCGGCCTGGCCGGCCAGCTTGGGCTTGAGCACGCCCATCAGCTTGCCGATGTCGGCAGCGCTGCTGGCGCCGGTTTCGGCCTTGGCGGCGGCGATGGCGGCCTGGATCTCGGCTTCGCCCATCTTGGCCGGCACGTAACGCTCGATGACCACGATCTCGTCGCGCTCGACCGATGCCAGGTCTTCACGGTTGGCCGCTTCGTACTGGGTGACCGAGTCCTTGCGCTGCTTGACCATCTTGTCCAGCACGGCGATCACGTCGGTGTCGGTCAGCTCGATGCGCTCGTCCACTTCGCGCTGCTTGATGGCGGCATTGATCAGGCGGATCACGCCCAACGAGTGCTTGTCGCCGCTCTTCATGGCGGCCTTCATGTCTTCGGTCAGCTGTTGCTTCAGGCTCATGGAGCACCTCTTTGGGTCGGGGATATGGGGGAGAGACGTCAGCATTGATGGCGTCTGGAACGCAAAAAGCCGGCTACGCTTGCGCGTGCCGGCTTTCACCCCAGTACGGAAGGCCGGAGCCCCCCGTTCAGGAGTTGCGTACGATCAGTACAGGCGCTGACGCTTGGTGACGTCGCGCGAGGAACGACGCAGCTGGCGCTTCACGGCAGCAGCGGCCTTGCGCTTGCGTTCCTGGGTCGGCTTTTCGTAAAACTCGCGCTTGCGGGTCTCGGCCAGTACGCCGGCCTTTTCGCAAGTGCGCTTGAAGCGGCGAAGAGCAAACTCAAAGGGCTCGTTCTCGCGGACTTTAACGCTGGGCATGGAATCTCCGGGGACTCTGTAGAAAAACCGGGACACACCCGGTGAGCCGCGCATTATAGTCCCTTTGCGCAGACGTGCAACCCCTGCGATTTGGCGGGGGCGTCAGAGAGGTCCACAATACGCCTTATGAAAGTCCTTGGCATTGAATCATCCTGCGATGAGACGGGCGTAGCCGTCTATGACACCTCACTCTCCGGGGCGGCCGCGCTGCGTGCGCACGCCGTCTACAGCCAGATCGCGCTGCACGCCGAATACGGCGGCGTGGTGCCGGAGCTGGCCAGCCGCGACCACGTGCGCAAGACCCTGCCGCTGATCCGGCAGACCCTGGACGAGGCGGGCATCGCCATCTCCGAGATCGAGGGTGTGGCCTACACTGCCGGCCCTGGCCTGGTCGGGGCGCTGCTGGTGGGTGCCGGCGTGGCCCGCTCGTTGGCCTGGGGCCTGGATGTGCCGGCCATCGGCGTACACCATATGGAAGGCCACCTGCTGGCGCCGCTGATGGAAGACGACCCGCCGGAAGCGCCGTTCGTGGCCTTGCTGGTCTCCGGTGGCCACACCCAGCTGATCGCGGTGGACGCCATCGGCAAGTATCGCCTGCTGGGTGAGACCCTCGACGATGCCGCCGGTGAGGCCTTCGACAAGACCGCCAAGATGATGGGCCTGCCGTACCCGGGCGGTCCACAGCTGGCCAAGCTGGCCGAGATCGGCACCCCGGGGCGCTACAAGTTCACCCGGCCGATGACCGACCGGCCGGGTCTGGACTTCAGTTTCTCCGGTTTGAAGACCCAGGTGCTGATGGCCTGGCGCGACAGCGACCAGACCGAGCAGACCCGCGCCGACATCGCCCGCGGCTTCGAGGATGCGGTGGTCGACACCCTGGTGATCAAGTGCGGCCGCGCGCTGGATGCGGCTGGCTGCGACGTATTGGTGGTGGCCGGCGGCGTCGGCGCCAACAAGCGCCTGCGCGCCAAGCTGCAGGACGATGCCCAGCGTCGTGGCGGCAGGGTCTGCTTCCCGCGCCCGGCACTGTGCACCGACAACGGCGCGATGATTGCCTTCGCCGGTGCCTTGCGCCTGCAGGCCGGCCAGCACGGCCCGGCCGAGATCAAGGTGACGCCGCGCTGGGACATGGCGTTGCTGCCGCCGCTGCAAGGTTGAAACGCCGGCCTGTCGTGCTCGTCCACGGCAGGCTCAGTCTGCTGCCGTTACCATGTCGTATTCATCCAATACGACAGATGCAATGGACAAGGTATTCATCGAAGGGCTCGAAATCGACGCCCTGATCGGCATCTACGACTGGGAGCGGCGCATCCGCCAGACCCTGGTGTTCGATCTTGAAATGGGCTTCGACAACCGCAAGCCTGCCGCCAGCGACGACATCGTCGACACGCTGAATTACAAGGCGGTCAGCAAGCGCCTGATGGAATTCGTGCGCGCTTCCGATTTCGGTCTGGTGGAAACGCTGGCCGAGCGCTGCGCGCAGATCGTGCTGGACGAATTCAACGTGCAATGGCTGCGATTGAAGCTGAGCAAGCCCGGTGCGGTGCGCGGTGCGCGCGCGGTTGGCGTGATCATCGAGCGTAGCCGCACTGACGTCTGAGCCTGTTGTAATCCGGTCGCGCACTGCGGTGCGCGGCCTGAGCTATGCCTGTCCGATCAAGCAATGCGGTTGGGCAGGTTGTTTCTGCAGTACGAGTAAAAGGAGAAGTGCACGATGGCGGTAATGGGAATTCGTTGGTTGGATCAGCTGGAGAACCTGCTGGCACCGTACCCGATGGCCTACCCGGCGGTGGTGCTGGCGGGATTGCTGCTGGTGGCATGGCTGGCCAACTTCGTCACCAAGCGCATCCTCTTGCGTGGCCTGCGTTCGATGATCGAACGCTTCTCCGGCCCCAATCACAACGCCAGGCAGCCGCTGCGGGTGATCGCGCGGCTGTCCAATATCGTGCCGTCGGTGGTGCTGGCCGCTGGCTTGAGCATCGTGCCGGAGCTGCCGCCGGGTCTGGTGAACGGTTTGAAGGCGCTGTGTCATGCGTGGACGGTGCTGACCATCGCGATGGCGGTGTCGCACGCGCTTGATGCCTTCAACGATTTCTACGAACGCCGCGCCGATGCGCGCAACAAGCCGATCAAGGGCTACCTGCAGGTCGTCAAGATCGTGGTGTTCGTGTTTGCCGGCCTGTCGATCGTGGCGATCCTGGTTGGCGTGGAGCTGTTGCATCTGGTCACCGGTCTGGGCGCGGCCACGGCGGTGTTCATGCTGATCTTCCAGGACACCATCCTGTCGCTGGTGGCCAGCGTGCAGATCAGTGGCGATGGCCGCGTGCGCATCGGCGACTGGATCGAGATGCCCAGCCAGAACGCCGATGGCGACGTGATCGACATCGCCCTGCACACCGTCACCGTGCAGAACTGGGACAAGACCGTCACCACCATTCCGACCAAGAAGCTGGTCACCGAGTCATTCAAGAACTGGCGCGGCATGCAGGAATCCGGTGGGCGCCGGATCAAGCGTTCGATCTATCTGGACCAGCACAGTGTGCGTTTCCTCGATGCCGGTGGATTGGAACGACTGGGCCAGATCGCGCTGCTCGACGACTACCTGGCGGGCAAGCAGCAGGAGTTGCAGCAGTGGAATGCGCAGGTGGCACAGGCGCATCCGGAACCGGTCAATGCGCGTCGGCTGACCAACCTGGGCACGTTCCGCGCCTATGTGGAGCTGTATCTGCGCCACAATCCAGGCATCCATCAGGACATGACCTTGCTGGTGCGGCAGATGGCACCGACTCCGCAGGGCTTGCCGCTGGAGATCTACTGCTTCACCTCCTCAACCGCCTGGGCCAAGTACGAGGCCATCCAGTCGGACATGTTCGACCACCTGCTGGCGATCCTGCCGGAGTTCGGCCTGCACGTATTCCAGGAATCCAGCGATGCCATGCTGATGACCGCACGCGAGCAGCTCGACTGATGCACCTGTAGTGCCGAGCCATGCTCGGCAGATGTTGCTCATGTAGTGCCGAGCCATGCTCGGCAAGGGGCCTTCCCTGCGAAGAGCCACCCCTCCCCAACCCTCCCCTTCGCTACGCGAAAGGGAGGGGGCTGAAACTGTAGTGCCGAGCCATGCTCGGCAGGGGGCTTTTCCTGCGAAAAGCTGCCCTCACCCCAACCCCCGCTCCGCGCCCCGGCCCTTGCGCCGGCGCAAGGGCGTTCGAGAGGGCAGCGAACCGATGGTTCGCAAACTGCCCCTCTTACCCCGCGCGCGGGAGAGGGGCTAAAGCGGCAATGCCGAGCATGGCTCGGCACTATCCGCTGCAACCGTGCGGCAGCCGCTTCACGCTTGTAGCGCTAGAATCGCCGCCTTGAAAGCGTTTACATGAAGGACTGCCGGTGGCCCCCGACCGCATTGAATCCCTGATTTCCCGCATGACCGTCGACGAGAAAGTCGGCCAGCTCAGCGTATTTGCCGACATGGTCCGGCCGTTCGCACCGGACGTGAACCCGGAGGCCAACGTACGTAACGCCGAGCAGGTGCTGGAACAGGTACGCGCTGGTCGGGTTGGCTCATTGTTCAATGGCGTCGGTGCCGAGCTGGGCCGCCGCATCCAGCAGGTGGCACTGGAAGAAAGCCGCTTGGGCATTCCGGTCATCCTCGCCTCCGACGTGATCCACGGCATGCGCACCGTGTTTCCGATTCCGCTGGGCGAGGCCGCCAGCTTCGAGCCGGATCTGGCCCGTCGTACTGCCCGCGCCACCGCCATCGAAGCGACCGCCGCAGGGATTCACTGGACCTATGCTCCGGCGGTGGATATCGCCCGCGATCAGCGCTGGGGGCGCGGTGCCGAAGGGGCAGGCGAGGACGTGGTGTTGGGCTGCGAATTCGCCGCCGCACGCGTACGTGGCTTCCAGGGCGATGACCTGACCGCCGAAGATTCGCTGCTGGCCACACCCAAACACTTCGCGGCATACGGTGCTGTCGCTGCGGGTATGGAATACGCCCAGGTGGATATCTCGCCGCAGACCCTGCGCGATGTGCACTTGCCGCCGTTCAAGGCCGCGCTGGATGCCGGCGCGCTGTCGCTGATGAGCGCCTTCAATGACATCAATGGCGTGCCGGCCAGTGCCAACCGCACGCTGCTGACCGATCTGTTGCGCAAGGAGTGGAAGTTCGAGGGCGTGGTGGTCTCCGATTACACCGCCGACATGGAACTGATTGCGCACGGTTACGCGGCCGATGAAGTGGATGCGACTCGCAAGGCGTTCCTGGCCGGGCTGGACCTGAGCATGCAGAGTGGCTTCTACGACCAGCATCTTGCCGGGCTGGTGCATGCCGGCGAGGTGCCGATGGCCGTGCTCGACGAATCGGTGCGGCGGATTCTGCGCTTGAAGGATGCAATAGGTCTGTTCGATAACCCCTACCGTTCGCTGGACCCGGCGCGCGAGGCTGACCAGTCGCACATCGCAGAGCACGACACGCTGGCGCGCGACACCGCACGCCGCTCGGTGGTGTTGCTGAAGAACGACGGCGAATTGCTGCCGCTGAAGAAGCGGGGGCAGAAGATCGCGTTGATAGGTCCGTTCGTGCAGGACCGCGACAACATCGAAGGCTGCTGGACCTTGTTCGGCGACAAGGCGCGCTATGTCACGCTGGAAAGCGGCGTGCGTGCTGTCCTTGGCGACGCAGCGGCATTGGAGGTCGTGGCCGGCTGCGCTCTGGAAGAACCGCTGGAAGGTGGTATCGAGGCAGCGGTCGCTGCCGCGCAACGTGCTGATGTGGTGGTGTTGGCAGTTGGCGAGCCGCAACGTTACAGCGGTGAAGCGCAGTCGCGGGTGGAGATCACCTTGCCGCCTGCACAACAGGCACTGGCCGATGCTGTTGCCGCCACCGGCACGCCGCTGGTGGTGCTGCTACGCAATGGTCGCGCGCTGGCGCTGCAAGGTGCGGTGCGTGATGCGCAGGCGATTGCGGTTACCTGGTATCTGGGTACGCAGAATGGTCACGCCTTGGCTGACATCCTGTTCGGCGATTACAGCCCCTCGGCGCGCCTGCCGGTGAGCTTTCCGCACGCCTCGGGCCAACAGCCGTTTTTCTACAGCCACCCGCGCAGTGGCCGCCCGGAACTACCGACCATGTCGGAGTTCAAATCACGCTGGCGTGAGTTTCCGAATACGGCCTTGTATGCGTTTGGCCATGGCATTGGCTACGCGCGCTTTGAATACGAAGCGCCGCGCCTGAGCACTCCGCAATTGGATTGGGAGGGCGCGCTTGTGATCCGTACAACTGTTCGCAACACCAGTACGGTGGCGGGTGAGGAAGTGGTGCAGCTGTACGTGCATGATCGTGTTGCCAGCCGGGTACGACCGGTGCGCGAGTTGAAGGCGTTCCAGAAGGTTGCCATAGCGGCGGGCGCATCGATGGAGGTGGAGTTCCGTCTGGATCGGCATCAGCTTGCCTTCACCGGCGTGGATGGGAATTACAGCGCTGAGCCTGGGCTGTTCGATGTGTGGGTATGCGCCTCGTCGGTGAGCGGCGAAGCGGTGAGCTTCGAGCTATTGGGCCTCTGATTGGGGCGCAGTGCTTCCCCGTTTGCCGAAGGCAAGGGGAGGGTTTGGGAGAGGTATGCTGTGCTCCATGTAGTGCCGAGCCATGCTCGGCAGGGACTCTACCGGTAAAGCCCCACCTGTAGTGGGGGGGGGGGGGGGGGGGGGGGGGGGGGGGGGGGGGGGGGGGGCGGCGCCGCGGGCGCGGCGGGGGGCACGGGCGCGCCAGGCCCCGCCCCCCCCCCCGCCCCCCCCCCCCCCCCCCC